>JALYHC010000193.1 GCA_030776765.1 Actinomycetota bacterium
GGCCAACTACGCGGCCGCCAAGGGGGGCTTGATCGCTTTCACCAAGTCGGTCGCCAAGGAGGTGGGCTCGCGAGGGATCACCGCCAACGTGGTGGCGCCCGGGTTCATCGAGACGGAGCTGACCGGCGACCTCGACGAGAAGGCCCAGGAGAGGACCAGGGCGATGATCAGCCTAGGGCGTTGGGGCTCCCCAGGGGAGGTGGCCTCGGTGGTCGGCTATCTTGCCTCGGATGAAGCGTCGTACATCACGGGGCAAGTCATCGTGGTAGACGGCGGCCTGGCGATGTGAAGGAGGAGGGAATGGACCGGGGAGAGATCGCATCGCGCTTGGAGGACCTGCTGGTCGACGAGCTCGGCCTCGAGCGAGACAAGATCTCCATGGAAGCCCGCTTCGAGGAGGACCTCGAGGTGGACTCTCTGGGGGTGGTCGAGCTGCTCATGGCACTCGAGGACGAGTTCGGGGTGAAGATCCCCGACGAGGAAGCGGAGGAGATCGGCACGGTCGGCGAAGCGGTGGACCTGGTCCAGGCAAAACTGGAGGCGTAATGCGTGACCGGGATCGTCGGGTGGTGGTGACGGGCCTGGGGACCATCAACCCGCTGGGCCACGACGTCCGCTCCTTCTGGAAGAACTCCCTGCAGGGCATCTCGGGCATCGGCCCGATCACCGCTTTCGACGCCTCCCGCATGGCTACCCGGTTCGGCGGCCAGGTGCAGGGCTTCGACCCCCAGGAGTACATCCCCAGAAAGGAAGCCCGGCGCCTCGATCGCTTCTCGCAGCTCTTCTGGGCCTCTTCGGCGCAGGCCCTGGCCGACGCCGGTCTCGACTACTCCCAGGACCCAGACGCCGGGATGCGCGCCGGCGTGGTGGTGGGGGCCGGCATCGGAGGCATCATCTCATTTCAGGACAACATGGACGAGCTCCGAGAACGTGGCCCCGACCGGGTCAGCCCGCTCGCCATAACGCAGATCATCCCCAACATGGCGGCGGGAGTGGTGTCGATCGCCTTCAACCTGATGGGGCCGGTCACCTGCACGGTGACTGCCTGTGCTGCCTCGGCAAATGCGATCGGCGACGCCGCCGAGCTGATCCGGCGGGGAGACGCCGACGTGATGGTGGCGGGCGGCGCCGAGGCGGCCATCTGCGAGTTCGCGGTGGCGGGCTTCTCACAATCCCGGGCCCTCTCCACCCGCAACGACGACCCCGAGCACGCCTCGCGGCCCTTCGATGCCGAGCGGGACGGCTTCGTGATGGGGGAGGGCTCCGCCACCTTGGTGCTGGAGGAGCGGGAGCTGGCCCTCCGGCGAGGAGCCGATGTCTATGCCGAGCTGGTGGGTTACGGGATGTCCTCGGACGCCTACCACATTACCCTGCCCCGCCCGGGAGGGGCAGGGGCGGCTCGAGCGATGCAGGCGGCCCTGGACGACGCAGCCCTGGAGCCGTCGGCCATCGACTACATCAACGCCCATGGCACCTCCACCCAGCCCAACGACGCCACCGAGACGGCGGCCATCAAGATCGTGTTCGGGGAGGACGCCCACCACGTGCCCATCTCCTCCACCAAGTCGATGACCGGGCACCTGCTGGGCGGGGCGGGGGCCTTGGAGTCGACGGTCTGCATTCTGGCCATCGAAGAGGGCGTGGTGCCTCCCACCATCAACTACCAGCACCCCGATCCCGAATGCGACCTGGACTACGTCCCCAACGAGGCGCGTGAGGTGCAGGTCGAGTACGCCATGACCAACTCCTTCGGCTTCGGCGGCCACAACGCGGCCCTCATCTTCGCCAGGCCCTCCTGAACCCCGGCCCCTGTGAACCTGAGGTTCCGCTGTCGCGTGGCGGGCGGCTAATGCCTCAAGCGTCGGTCTGGGCTCATCCCCGAACCGGCAGCCACATCAACACCAGCAGCAGCCAGGCCAAGAAGGAGACGGTCGCCGCCCGCCAGGTCTCAGAGCTGACGCTGCCCGGCGTGTAGAACACCAGGGCGGTCCCCAGCACGGTCACATAGAGGGTGATCGACCACCAAGCGACCAGGTCGTACCAGCCGAGCATCAGCTTCCTCCGGAAGCCTCTCCGCTCCGCCTGCTCAGGATTCTGCCCCAGTTCGCCCGAAGCGCCAAGCACCCGGGTGGGCTTGGCTCTATGAAGGGACTCAGTCCCGGTGGCCGTTGGGGGATGGCTCACCGAAGGATTCCGGCGGGCTGGGCCTGGTTCCTCTCATGCCCGAGAAGACCACCGTCGCGGCCGACACGGCGGTCAGACCGACCGAGAGCAAGAAGGCGGCCACCAGGAGCCGAGGGGTAGAAGCTGCCAGCGTCATCAGCAGGGCGACGCCGGTGAGAAGCGTGGTCACGCCGCCGAGGGCCATGCCCAGGGTGGCCACGTCACGAGCGGGAGGGAGCGCCATCAGGATCACTCGATTCGTCAGGCTCCAAAGGCTCCTGGTGGCTGCGCCACTCCTCGAGCGACAGCACCGCCAGCACCGATACCACCCCTACCCCGACCATGGCCAGCAGCGCTCCCACCACCGCCGCTCCCAGCTGGGCGCCCGCACAGCGCTCGGGAAGGCAGGCGGCACCCGTCACGCTCCAACCGATCAGGGCTCCGGCTGCTCCCGCCAGCAGCACCGGCACCCACACCCAGGGGTTAGGACGCATGGGGATCCTGATCCCGCTCCCCCGCCGGCCGTCGCCGCCGAGCGGCCCGGACCTCAGGGGGAACCAGCTCGTGCGGAAGGATGATGGGTCGCGACCGAACGGTGACCAGCGGGGTGACGGCCAGCCGGGCCGCCTCAGTCCAGGCGAGCCAGGCCAGGACCACGGTGGCCACCAGAAGGAGCAGGGCACCAGGGAGCGGTGAGGCGAGGGCGGCCGGCAGGGCGATCAGCGGAAGGAAGCGAGCAGTCCAGATTCCGGGTCGCATGGCTCTCCCGTAAGCCCAGGCCACCAGGACGGCTGCCGTGGCCAGGAGCCAGTGGACGACCCCCAGTCCGCCCGGTGAGGAGAGGGCCACCAGAGCCGGCAGGGCGAGAAGGCCGAGCGCCAGGGCAACGGCGAGCGGCGGAGGACCGGCGGCTCCCGGCAGCCTCCTCACCCAGCCATCCAACCAGGGCCCGCCGATGGCCACCATGCCCCCCGCGGTGGCGGCCAGGGCCGCCCACCACCAGGGGTCGAGGGAGACGAATACGGCGAGCAGCGCCTGAGCGGCCAGCAGGAGCTGGGCCAAGCGCTTGGCCCAGCGCCCGTGGACGAGCAGCAGACCGGTGGCCGCCACCACCGTCAGGACCACCAGGTCGGCTCCCAGGAGCGCGGCTGCGTCGGGGGCCACTGTGCCCTGGGAAAAGCTCAGCTTGATGGCCCAGAGGACGCTTGCCACGAGGATGCTGGCGGCCGCCAGGAAGGGAGCCGGGGACATGGGGTCATTATCGCGCCCCCTCTGACCTGGCCTGATGGGCCGGTCCCTACAAACCCCCCTGCATCTGGCCGCCCTGCATCTGGGTCCGATCCACGTCCTCGGTGGCCGGCGCCCGCCTGCGCCATCGCTTCGGCTTGGGGACCAGCGGAGCCACCGAGTGGTCCGGTTCCAGCCCCCAGGGGTCCGGTGGGAGCTGGCTGCGAGAATCGGTGGTGGTGGCCCCCGGCAGCCTGGTGGCGCGCAGCTCCAAGGCGGATCGGTCCGGTGAGCCGGGCGGAGGCTTGGCCTCGGGGCGGGTCTCCTCGGGGATCGGGGCACTCTTGGATGCCGGCTCCGCCCCACCTGCCGCTGCACCAGAAAGGCGGCGCCGGCTCCCATCACCAGCAGGGCCAGGAGGATGAGGGTGAGGGTGAGGGTGAGCGACATCTCGGAACATTTCGCAAGCTCGGCCTGATTTGTTGAGCCCGCCCCGAGACGTCCTATCCCTCCACCATCACCGCCGCCTCCATCTCGGGATGGATGCTGCAGAAGTAGGGGAAAGCTCCCGGGCGCTCGAAGCGGTGGGTGAAGAACTCCCCGGGTTGCAGGAGCCCCGAATCCCAGGTGCGGTCGTCAGCCGTGGTGGTGTGAGCAACTCCCGACTCCTGGTTGGTCCAGGTCACGCTGGTGCCGGCCGGGACGACGAGCCGGTCGGGACTGAACCGGAAGTCCTGGATCACCACCGTGCCCGGCGGGAGGGAGCCGGGCAGCTCGGCGCCGCCGGAGCAGCTCGCCAGGGCCAGCACCAGCAGCACGGCCAGTCGCTCTCGATGGTTCATGAAGCGCCGCCACCGTAGTGCGCCAACCTGCATCGGTCGCAGCCGGGTACCGTTGAGCCGTGACCCACCCGCCCTTTACCGAGCCGATCCTGCACGTCGACATGGATGCCTTCTTCGTAGAGGTGGAGCGCCGGAGGGACCCCCGCCTGGTAGGCCGACCGGTGGTGGTGGCCGGCCTGGGTGCCCGGGGAGTGGTTGCGGCGGCCTCCTACGAAGCACGGCGCTTCGGCGTGCAGTCGGCGACGCCCACCGTGCACGCCCGGAGGCTTTGCCCCCACGCCGTCTTCCTGCCGGCCGAGCATCATCGGTACCGGGAGGCGTCGACGGAGGTCTTCGAGGTCCTGCGCTCGTTCACCCCGCTGGTGGAGGGCCTGTCGCTCGACGAGGCCTTCCTGGATGTCTCAGGACTGCGCTTGCGCTTCCCCGATGGGGCTGCCGTTGGTGCCGCCCTGCGACTGCGGATTGGGGAAGAGCTGGCCCTGCCGGCGTCGGTGGGGGTGGCATCCAACAAGTTCCTGGCCAAGCTGGCCTCGCAGCTTGCCAAGCCCGACGGACTCCTGACAGTGCCGGCAGGCGATGAGCTGGCCTTTCTCCATCCCCTCCCCGTTCACAGCCTATGGGGTGTGGGCGAGGCGACGCACGGGGCGCTCGAGCAGCTCGGCGTGCACACGGTGGGCGACCTGGCGGCGGTGCCGCCCGAGACGCTGGGGAGGAGGCTGGGGCAGGCGGCGGGCAGGTTCCTCCATGAGCTGGCCTGGGCACGAGACGCCCGTCCGGTCATCCCCGAGCAAGCCCCCAAGTCCGTCTCTGTGGAGCAGACCTACGAGGGCGACCTTTCCGGCGAAGAGGCGGTCGAGCGCGAGTTGCTGGCCCATTGCCAGCACCTGTCCGGCCGCCTGCGAAGGTCCGGGATGGCGGCGGGGAGGCTCGCCCTCAAGGTGCGCTACGCCGACTTCACCTCGGTGACCAGGAGCGCGGTCCTCCCCGGCCCCACCGACGTGGCCCGCGACCTCTTCACAGCCGCCCGGATGCTCGTCGAGCGCGTCTGCGTGACTCGCCCCATCCGCTTGCTGGGCCTGGCCGCCTCCGGCTTGGTGGAAGCCTGGGCGCCTCGTCAATTGGCGATGGACCGTCGGACCGAGTGGGACGACCTGGCGGCGGCGGTGGACCGGGTGCGCCTGCGTTTCGGCAGCCAGGCGATCGGGCCGGCCCGGCTCGCCACTCCTCCCCCGGAAGGATCATGACATCGCTCGGCGTAGGGCTGCTGGGATGCGGATTCGTAGGCTTCCGGCACGCCGCCTCCATCCGCGAGGTCTCCTCCAACACCGACCTGCCGGTGCGGCTGGTGGCGGTGTGCGATCGCCGCCCCGAGCGGGCCCAAGCCTTTTCTCACAGCTTCGAGGTGCCGGTGGCGTCCGACCATCGCCGCCTCATCGCTTCCCCCGGCGTCGACGCGGTGTACGTCTGCACCCCCACAGATACTCATCTTCCGCTGGTAGAGATGGCGGCGAGCGTTGGGAAGGCGATCTTCTGCGAGAAGCCGCTCGGCCGGAACCTGGAGGAAGCCCGCCGTCTGGTGGAGGTGGTGGAGCGGGCCGGGGTGCCCAACCAGGTGGGCCTGGTGCTGCGCTCCTCGGTGGTGTACCGGGCGGTGGCCTCCTTGCTGGGGGAGCTGGGGGAGCTGATGGCGGTGGTTTTCCGGGACGACCAGCACTGGCCCCTCGAGGCGCACTACGGCTCGACATGGCGAGCAGACCGCCGGGTGGTGGGCAGCGGCACCCTGCTCGAGCACTCCATCCACGACCTCGACCTGATTCGATGGCTCTTCGGTGATCCATGCCGGGTGGCGGCGGCGGTGGGCAACCACGCCGGCCGGCCCGGGGTAGAGGATGCGGCGGTGGCCCTACTGGAGATACGGCAGGGCCCGGTGGTGACCCTCACCTCCCTTTGGCACGAGATGGCCGGGCGCCGCTCGGAGCGCTCTCTCGAGGCGTTGGGGAGGCGTGGCCGCCTCCGGGTGGAGGCCGATTTCTGGGGAGCCTTGGAGTGGCAGGGGGAGGAGGGAGCGCCGCGGGTCTTTGGCCCCGAAGAGGTGCTCGAGATGGCCGCCCACCATCACGGGTGGGATGAGACGGAGCGGCGCCTGGCACGCGTGGCCCCGCTGGAGGACTACTGGTTCCTACGCTCGCTGAGCACCGGTGCGGCGCCGGCCCCCAGCATGGCCGAGGGTCTGGCTGCTCACCAGCTGGTCGACCGGATCTACCAAGCGGCAAAATCGTCCTCGTCGTCCTGATCCAGTGACGGTTGGCGGACGTATAATGAACCTCCGGCGCCGCCGGGCACGCGTCACCGGTGCGGGAGAGGCCATGCCCCTGGACGAGAGAGAACGGCGCATCCTCGAGGAGATCGAGCGCCAGTTCTATGAGGAGGACCCGAAGCTGGTCGAGACCGTCCGGAAGACTTCCCTGGCCACGGTGGGCCGCCGCAACCTACGCCGAGCCACCGTCGGCCTGATTCTGGGCGTGGCGGTGATGCTGGCCACTTTCATGAGGTATCCGCTGATCGCCCTGTTGGGTTTCGGCCTCATGGTGGCCTCGGCGTGGTTCGTGGTGACCACTCTCAAGCGCCGTACGGGACAAGGATCGGGGGGCGATGGGACTCCTGACAGGGTGGGAGCATGGCTCAAGGGCCTCCGTGAAAAGTGGAGGTTCGGTCGCTAGAGTGCCGCCCTCCCGGGGGAGTGGGACGAACGTCGAGGTCGGCGGGGCATGAGGGCGCCGTCGTCGAGGTTTGGGGGAGTGTGACTTCTTGGAAGCGTTCACTGCGCAGCAGGCATCCAAGCTCACTGGATGCACGGGACATCAGCTTCGTTACTGGGATCGAGTAAGCCTCGTAAAGCCTTCCATTCAGGGAACCGGCGGGCGCCCTGGGGTGCGGCGCTTGTATTCATTTCGCGATCTGGTCGCCCTGCGTGTGGTGCGCAGCTTGCTCGACAACGGCATGTCGGTGCAGCGGGTGCGCCGCGCTTGGGACTACCTGCGCCGCACCGCCGACCTCGACAGGCACCTCTCGGAGGTGAAGCTGGTCACCGACGGGCAGAGCATTTTCCGGGTGGCCTCCGATGACGAGGAGCTGCTCGACGCCCTGCGGGAGGGCCAGCTCGCCTTCTTCGTGGCTATCGACGAGATCACCCGGTCGGTGGAAGAGGACGTCACCCGCTTCGAGCTGGACCGGGAGAACTTCCTGCAGATCCTGCGGCAGGTGGAGGACGAGGTGGTTTCCGAGGCCTCGGGCTCGTAGGCTCCTCCGTGACCCCCTCCCCGGACCCCCTCCCCAGCCCTCCCCCGCAAGCGGGGGAGGGAGTCTTATCTGCGTACCGAGCGCAACCGGTAGGCCGCCCAGATCCTGCGGATGGGGCGATGCCTCTCGGCCAACCGGCTCTCGACGGCCGCCAGTGTCTGCCTGGCCAGCTTGATCTTGTCGCCTTCAAGAGGACGACCGGCCCCGTAGATGGCCTCCGAGTAGACGGCGGCCAGGGGACGCAGGACCGGCAAGGTGCTGGAGGCGAACTCGAGCGGCGTGAGGTCGGTGCGCAGCTCGCTTCCCAGATCGTCCAGGCGGTCGACGATCTCCTCCCAGGCGGCTGCGATGTCCCCCTCCTCGAGGCGGGCCAGGCGCCGCTGCCGCCGCCACCACTTGTAGGCGGGGAGGAGCGCCGAGAGCAGCAGTAGGACGAGGACGGCTCCCAGCGCGGGGCCGAGGCGTACTTGCGGGCCACCCTGGAGACCCCCTAGGCCGAGGAGCGCGTCGGGAGTGGGACCGGGATCTCCGAAGCGCGCCGCCTCTTCGGCGCGGGCCTGGGCGGCGCTCATGGAGCTGACCGCCGAGTCGGGCAGGTCGAGATACTCGCGGGGGTCGAAGCGCAGCGCCGCCACGGTGGCCGGGTTTGCTCCGTCCGCACGGGGGGTGGGGTCGAAGCGGACCCAACCCTGGGTGGGCATCCACAGCTCAACCCATGCGTGGGCATTGCGCTCCCGCACCACGATGTTGCCTCCAGCGTCCACCTCACCAGGGGTGAAGCCGAGCACCGTGCGGCTGGGGATGCCGACCGCTCGGGCCATCACCGCCATGGCGGTGGCAAACTGCTCGCAGTAGCCGACGTGATAGTTGGGGCTCTCGGGGTCGAGCAGCCAGGCGGTCAGGTCCTGGGCGGAATGTCCGGGATCGATGTCGGTGGAGTAGGTGAAGTTGGCCGGGTCCCGGAACCACGCCTCCAGCACCAGCGCCTTCTCGAAGTCGGTAGCGGTGTTGCTGGTCTGCTCCCGGGCGAGGGCGCGGATGCGGGGATCGAGGTCGTCGGGCAGATCCAGGAACCGCTCGAGCTCCTCGGGTCGCCTCCGGTCGAGGTCCGACTCGGTGGCGTCCAGTTCGGTGGCTCCTTCCCGAGCGGCCCGCTCGAAGAGTGGCGAGAGTGAGCCGGCCCCCACGCTGGCCAGCATGGCGAGGTTGGGGTCGGGGACTTGTGAGCGCACCTCGTAGCGCAGGCCCTGGTAGGTCAAGGCGTCGAAACGAAGAGCTCCGTCGTCTCGTACCCGAAACCCCTGCTCCAGCACCTCGGCGGGCGACTCGACGACCACCGGGCTGTACAGGGCGGGCAGCCATTCCATGCGCAGCTGCTCGATGGTGATGCTCTGTGTCACCGCGTCGGTCGTGCCGGCGAAGGCGAAATCGGGATCCTCCCATGAACCCTGGCGGTCGGGGACGCTGGCTCCCATCTCCCCGGCGTACCAGCTGTTCCCGTCGAAGGTGTCGAGGCTCAAGAGGCGCCAGTAGAGCTGACGGGGATCGGTCTCTCCCTGCACCCGGGCGGTGAAGGCCACCTGTTCTCCCTGCGAGACCAGGTTCTGGCGGATGCTGACGAACGGGTTGTAGGAGATCCCCCCGTAGAAACCGCCCCCCAGGCCGGTGGCGGTGCGCCAGTTGAGCAGGCCGGACCCGGGCACTATCCCGAGGGCCGGCCCGGTCACGAAGAGGCTGAGCGCCACCAGTACAGCCAGTACCCCGGCGGCCACATGAGGGCGCCACGCCACCAGGTGACGCCGGTCGGAGATGCGGGTGAGCCGGCCGGAACCCAGGTTGCGCTGGTCGACCACCAGGGCCACCAGGCCACCGCCCACCATGAGGAGGAGGGCGAGCTGCCAGCGCCAGCCGGAGGGCTGATGGTCGATCACGGCCAGCTGCAGGTAGAAGAGCAGGGGCGGCACGAGAGCCAGGTAGGGACGGCGGTGGGTGAGACCCCAGACCAACAGCGCCCCGAGCGCCCAAAAGGCTCCTGCGCTCAGGACCACCAGGCCGGCCACCGGAAGGACGGGCGCCGTGCCATGTCGGAGGATGTCGTAGGCGAAGGTCAACTCGCCGGCCACCCGCAGGGCCGTCTGGCGGGTGGGGAGGAAGAGCCAGGTGGTGGCGGGAGCGGCGATGCGAGAGGTGGCCAGCAAGAAGGCGGCCAGGTTGACGGCCAGCGTCGCCACTCCTCCCCGTCCGTAGGCGAGCATGGTCCACGTGATCACCAACCCCAGCACCCCGGCCGCCATCAGGGCCATCTCCCAGGGAGGACCTTCCACCGCCGGCCGTAGCAAACGCTCCATCCTGGCCAGGGCCAGGATGAGGGCAGCCGCCCCGGCTATCCAGCTGAAGCGGTAGACCACGTCAACCTGACCGCTTGCCGCCATGCCGGGGCCCACGCACCTTGGGGAGGCACGGCCACGGTCACCGCCCCGGCCCGCTGGAACTCCACCAGGGAAGCTCCCTCGACCTCCGCCACGGCCATGACCAGCAAGCTCCCGAAATCCCGCGAGAGGAGGAGGAAGGCGCCCACGTCTTCGGCATCGGGCATGCCCGTCACCATGACCATGGCCCCACCTCCCGACTCCCTTCGCAAGCGGGCTGCGCTGCCCCGGAGGTCGAGCGCATCGACCGGCTGGACGGTCGCCAGCACCTCCATGGCGCTGCGGTAGCGGTCTCCGTCCTCCTGGGTGGCGCCGGTGCTGCCCGCCCACAGGTCGATCGCGAACCCCAGCCTGTGGAGGTGACGTACCACCGAGGCGGCCCCCTGGACGGCCTTCTCGAAGGCGGCCGGGCTCCGGTAGGCCGAGGCGCGGGCATCGAGGAAGACCAGCGCCCGCGCCTGCCAGGGGACCTCAAGCTGGCGGATCATGAGCTCGTCCTGTTTGGCAGAGGAGCGCCAGTGCACCAGGCGCAGGTCGTCGCCCATCTGGTACTCACGCAGGGTGAAGAAGTCCTCTCCTCCCCGATGGCTGAAGTGGGGCCGGACAGCCTGATGGGAAGGGTCCCGGCCCCTCACCGAGGGAAGTCCCTCCAGGTCTTCCACCGCCGGGTACACCACCAGACGGTCGGCGGCGCCCAGCCGGCCTCCGGTCTCAGCAAGCCCGAGCGGGTCGCTCACCGTCACGCTCACCGGGCCCACCCGGTAGACACCCCGGGAGCGACAGGCGACCTCATAGCGAGCAGTGACCGGCTCGGCGCGAGGAAGGCGAGCGGCGACGAAGCGGGCCGACCCCAGGCCGGCCACCTCGTCCTGCACGGCGAGGTCGCGCAGCGACTGGCCCTGGTTGGCCAACGACACTTCCACCACCGCCTGCTGGCCCTCGTGCACAACATTGGGGGAGACCCGGCGGGCGAGCACGACGGTGGACCGGCCGGCGAGAACCACCGCCAGGGCCAGGGCCACGCCGAGGATCAGGAACACTCCGAGCAGCAGCAGCTCGCCTTCCCCGAACGCCCCCCACATCGCCAGGCTCGCCGCACCGGCTCCCAGCGCCGCCCAACCCCGCCCCGTCGGCATCAGGGAGCGGCGCGGGTGCCAGGGACGGGCATGGAGCGGAGCACCGAGCTCACCACCTCGGGGACCGCCACACCCCGCATGTGTGCCTCGGGACGGAGGATGAGGCGATGCTCCAGGACCGGGTGGAGGATAGCCTTGACGTCGTCGGGGATGACGTACTCCCGGCCTTCGATGGCGGCCCGGCTGCGCGCCGCCCGCTGCAGGAAGAGGGCCGATCTCGGGGAGGCACCCAAGAGCAGGTCGGGGTGGCGCCTGGTGGCCTCCACCAGGTCCACGATGTAGGACTTGATGGACCCGGCCACGTGGACCCTCCTGGCGATGCGGACCATCTCCACCACCTCGCCGGCGCCCACCACCGGTTGGAGGTCCTCGAAGGTGGAGCGAATTCCGTGCGTCTCGAGCATCTCCAGTTCCTTGGCGCGGTTCGGATAGCCGATCACCGTACGCATCATGAACCGGTCGAGCTGGGATTCCGGCAGGGGGTACGTTCCCTCGTGCTCGATGGGGTTCTGAGTGGCCACCACCATGAAGGGTGGGGGGAGCGCCCGGCTGATCCCGTCAATCGTGACCTGGCGCTCCTCCATGGCCTCCAGCAGTGCCGCCTGGGTCTTGGGGCTCGCCCGGTTGATCTCGTCGCCCAGCACCACATTCGAGAAGATGGCGCCCGGCTTGAAGACGAAGGCCGACCTGTCGCGGTCCCACACCGATACTCCGGTCACGTCGGACGGGAGCAGGTCGGGCGTGAACTGGATGCGATGGAAGCTGCAATCGAGGGAGCGGGCGAGCGACTTGGCGAGAAGCGTCTTGCCCACCCCGGGTACGTCCTCGATGAGCACGTGGCCCTCGGAGACCAGGCAGAGAGTCACCAGGTCGACCACATCCCTTTTGCCTTGGATGGCCCGCTCTATGTTGGCGACGATGGAGCGAAATCTCTCCGAAAGCCAATCGATGCGATCGGGGGCGACGGTCTCCGTGGTCACCCAACCTCCTCCCTCAGTGAGGACCCGGCCAGCCTATCAAGGGCCGGGCACTCTGCGGTCTGGGCTGCCGGCGGTGGAGACGCCTCTCCCGGCCGGCGGGTGCCCTCGGTGAAGGGCCCCTACCGTATAATCGGCGCAGGGACGTGGAAGGGGCGGTGCGCGCGATAGTGGGGCATCCCAAGCTGTGGGTGGAAGCGCTACGAGCGGTGGCGTCGATGTCACCGGACGGGTGGTGGAGGCATCCGCCGTTCCTGCCCCGCCCTCACCCCGGCTACCTCGCTTGGCGACTGGTCACCGCTTACGGCTCGCCGGAAGCGCCCCTGTTGGGTCACGACGTCATCGAGTACCTGGAGTGGAGACGTCGGCAGCGACGCTTGGGCGCTTGACCGTGGACTCGAGGCTGCACAGCGGGCTACTGATGGTGACGGGCGTCGCCGAGGTGCAGCTGAAAGGGAATGAGGAGCGGCCCTCGGCGGTACGAGTCCTGCTGCAGCCGGGAGCGGATGCCGGGTCAGTGCTCGAGGACGTTCAGAGGGTCCTGGCGGACCACGGTCTGCGGGTGCGGCTGGCACCCCCCCGAGTCAAGCTGGAGCCGCTCCTGCCACCACCTCCTCCTTCCGGCCGGTCGGCCCCTTTGGCCTCTCCCCATGATGACCGGCAGGTCGCCGAGCAGACGCCCCCCACGCCCGGCCCAAGGCAACAGGAGGCCGCCGAGCTGGACTTCGTGCGGGTGGAGGAAAGTGCCGAGCGGCTCAGGGTCACCGCCGGCCGCTCCGACGGCGCCACCATCACCCGCCAGGGCCGACCCAGCCCCCGGGACCTCCAGCAGACAATCGTGACGGCGGTGGCGGCGTTGGCGGTTCCCGAGGGCGAGCGGGCCCCGACGCTTGTGTCGCTGAAGGAGGCGGAGGTGGCCGGCCATCGGGTGCTGACGGTGGTCATGGAGAACGAGGACGGTCGCCTGCAGACCGGCTCCTCGGTGGTGGAGGGAGGGTGGGCGTTCGCACTCGCCAGGGCCGTGTGGATGGCGGTCACGCCGGAGCGCTGAGCGGACGACCACCAGCAAGCCGCCGAGCCGTCTGCGGCAAGTTGTGGTTTCGGCGGACTGGGACCGGGACGACCATCGCGGCAGCTAGCCGGCCTCCTCTTGCCACGGCACCAGCTCGACGATGACCTCCGGCTCTCCTCTTGCCACCGGCTCGACCCCCTCCAGCACCTGGGCGTACTCGCCGGTTCGGGCCAGGACGTCACGAACGAGCATGCGGGCGGGGTCCTCGGAAGGGTCGGCGAGGGCGGCCAGGTCCTCCTCCTCGGTGACCAGCACCAAGACGCCGCGCCGGCGGAGGTCCCAGAGCATGACCTCCTGCACGATCTTGTCCACCGAGAGGGCCGCCAGACCGGGCAATAGCACCGCATCGGCCTGCCCGGCCTCAACGATTCCCAGAAGAGCGCGATAGCCCTGGCGCTCCAGCGCGTGGCCCGGCTGCGGTACGTCCTGGCACACAGCCACCAGCGAGTGGCCCCCCCGTGCCACCCAACGGCGGATGCGCTCCGACTGGGCGTAGGCCGACTCCCCGTCATCCGGCCTGGGGGCTTCCCGAACATAGCCCACTACTTGCATCGATCCCGCCCCTCTGAGTGGTTCCAGTTTCCCCCCCCGTCGCCGGGCGGTCAAGGCATTCTCTGCTCCCGTGGGGCCCCCGTTGGGCCCCTTGCGGGACTGAAGCGATCCGGCTGACAAAACTGGTGGGCGATGACGGCCGCACGGAGAGAGCGCGCGACGGGGCGGTGCTGCCCAAACGTGGTTGGCCGGCTCCCCAGGGATTCAGTGAGAAATTGCGGGCGTGGCGAACACGCCCCACACCAGAGCCTTCTCCGCGTGATCTGCCTCGCCGCTGGTAGTCTGTCGGCCGAGCAGAAGGAGACTTGCAGTGGCCCGCGCTTTGGTTCTCAATGCCACCTACGAGCCGCTGTCGGTGGTGTCGGCACGGCGAGCCGTGGTGCTGATCCTGCGCGAGAAGGCCGACCTGCTGGAGGCCGCCGAGGACCTGTGGCATGCGGAGAGCCTGAGCCTGCCGGTTCCGTCGGTCATCCGACTACGGACCTTCATCAAGGTTCCTTATGCCCGGCGGGTTCCGCTCAACCGCCGGGCTGTCTTTGCCCGGGACGAGCAGCGCTGCCAGTACTGCAGGGCATCAGCCGAGAACCTCGACCACGTGGTCCCCCGCTCTCGCGGTGGGTCCCACACCTGGGAGAACGTGGTGGCGTGCTGCCGGCGGTGCAACACTCGCAAGGGCAACCGCCTGCCTCAGGAGGTGGGGCTGCGGCTGATCCGCCACCCGAGCGCCCCGCGGCAGAGCGGCTGGGTGCTGGTCAGCGTCGGGTCCACCTTGGACCCTCGGTGGCACCCGTACCTCTGGCAGAACGCCGGCTAGCCCCCTCCCGCCGGCCTGCGGTCTCCTACGGCTTCACCTCGAAGGAGATGCCCGGCTGGTAGCGATCGCACAGCTCGCCGTCGAGGTCGATGGAGGGCGAACCGGAGATCGGCACCCAGACCGCCGGGCCGGCGGGCGGGTACAGGATGACCGCCTCAGGGGGAAGCTCCACCGCCCCGAAGCGGCCGTCTCTCGGCACCGGGAAGACCATGCCCCTCGATTCCGGAGGAGCGACCGTCCCCGTTCCATCTGCGTCGGCATGAGGGGGGATCACCACCGACTCGAAGCTGCGGCGGTCGAGCGGGTCGGTTCCCCCGAAGAAGACCTCGGCGGCGAAGTGAGCCGACGACCCGTCCTCCCACAGGGCAATGGCCGGGACGTCCGGGTACTTGCGCCCGGGCCAGATCTCGTCGGTGTGGGACAGGTTCTGCACCTGGAAGCCGAGGCCGAAGACGAGCACCACGTGTTGGTCCTCGGGATCGCCACACACGAGGGTGCCGTACCCGCTCGGGCGGGCTCGCAGGCCTGCCTCGCTCCACTCGAGCTCGGCATCCATCGCGCCCACCTCCATGCCGGCAGGGGCCGACCAGCCGTCAGGGGGGAGCGGCGACTGCTGCAGGTCCCAGGCCGCCACCACCTGGCCTTCCGCCACCGCCTCCACCGTCAGCGCATGGTCGTAGAGCGCCGGCACCTGGAAGCCGAGCGTCCACCGGGCGGTAGCGCCGCTCGGGATGCTGACCAGGTTGGAACCCGGTACCGACCACTCATCCGGCTTGACGAGCGGGAGCGGACGTGCCACGCCGGAGGCATCCCGGATCTGCAGCTGCGGATAGAGGTCGGCGTGGTCGCCGAGGGCCGCCCGGTGGAAGGGGATGTCGGCGTCGGCCAAGTTGCGGAAGGCGACCGTGATGCGGACCTCGCTGTAGTCGGACCGATGCGGCGAGGGCACCGCGAAGTGGTCTTGCACCTCCAAGCCCCAGGTGGGGGTCAAGAAGGACTGGCCGGGGACGAGCGCTACCACCCTCGAAGGCTGCTGCGCCCCCGTGGGTGCTGGCTCGGCCCGCTCGAGGGCGCCCGAAGCCGCCCCCACGAAGAGGGCGAGGAGCAGGCCCATGATTGCCCACGGCACGTGGCGGACCTCCCGACGGGTGCCACTTGTTTCTTCGGTCCCGGTGCCTCCTCGATTGAGCGTTTTCCGGTCGGGGTGCGCCGAGGGGCAGGTAGGCTTGGCGGAGATGGTGGATGTGAAGCGCCTCAACCACGCCGTCCTGTTCGTCTCCGACCTGGAGCGCTCGGTGGGCTTCTATCGGGACGTGCTCGGTTTCCGAGTGGTGGCCCGGGAGGGGCCGATGACCTTCTTGCGGGCGGCCGGGTCCGACAATCACCATGACCTGGGCTTGTTCGGCCTGGGCGCGCAGGCGCGCAGGGCGCCCGGTCGCTCGGTGGGCCTCTATCACCTGGCTTGGGAGGTGGCCAGGATCGAGGACCTGGCCGCTGCCCGCCGGGAGCTGGTGGCGGCCGGGGCGTTCGTGGGGGAGAGTGACCACGGGGCGACCAAGTCTGTCTACGGGTCCGACCCGGACGGCAACGAGCTGGAGGTCATGTGGATGATCCCCCGCGAGGAGTGGGGGGTCTTCGAGCACCGGGCAACGGTGATGCCCCTCGAGTGGGAAAGGGAGCTGGACCGCTTCGGTCAGCGATAAGACGGGCGGCGCTCGAAGTAATCCAGGTCGTAGACGAACCGGGAGCGGGCCGGGTCGTAGTCGGTGATCTTGGGGAGCACGATGGGTCGGTTGGAAGGGCACGGCCCGTACAAGTGGCTCTCCACCTCCTCCCAGTAGTGCTCCAGGAGGCCCGAGACCAGGTTCTGCTCGCCCTGGCCCAGCCCACAGCGGTTGGCGTCGGTGACCTGGCCCACCCAGGCGCCCATCTCCTCCAGGTCGGAGAGGTCGGCCTGGCCGGCCTCGAGGGCCTCCAGGCGGTCGGTGAGGTTCTCGCTGCCCAGTTTGCAGGGAGGACACTGCCCGCAAGACTCCAGGGCGTTGAAACGGGAGAGCACCGCCCCCACCCGCACCGCGCAGGCGGTGTCGTCGTAGACGATGTAGCCCCCCGCTCCCAGCCAGGAGCCGGCGGCCCCCATGGACTCGTAGGCGAGTGGGGTGTCGACCTGGCGGGGAACGAGGGGTCGGTTGGCCACCCCCGAGACGGCCATCTTGAGACGTCGCCCTGCCTCCAGACCACCTCCCACTCCGTAGACCAGCACCGAGAGCGGCGTACCGAGGGGGAGCTCGTGGACGCCTTCCGTGCGCACGTCGCCGCAGATGGTGAAGACCATCGTCCCGGGCGACTCCGGCGTGCCGAAGGAGCGGAACCAGTCGGCGCCGTTGCGAAGGATGTGTGGGACGTTGGAGAGGGTCTCGGCATTGTTGACCACGGTCGGATTGGAGGTCGCCCCTCCTGCTCCGACCGTCCCTGCCCCTACCCCCAGCACCTGGTCGGCGAAGAGGCCCATCACGTAAGGGGGGTAGAGCCGGGGGAGAGGGTCCTTGCCCTCGATGGCCTCCAGGAGGCCCTTCTCCTCCCCTAGCAGGTAGTTGTCCGGGCCCTGCACCACGTTGATGGGCACCTCGCCCAGCATGTCCGCCTGGTGCATCGCGTCCGCCGCCCGCTCGAGAGCCTCCACCTCGGTGTCGAAGCGCTCCTTCAGGCCGACATACGCCTCGTAGGCTCCCACCGCGAAGGCGGCGATGGCGATGCCTTCCAGGAGCTGGTACGGGTTGCGGCGGATGAGGATGCGGTCCTTGAAGGTCCCCGGTTCCCCCTCGGCGGCGTTGCACACCAGGTACTTGGTGTCGCTGTCCTGCTTCTGCAGCCCCTGCCACTTGATCCCGGTGGGAAAGCCGGCGCCCCCCCGGCCTCGCAAGCCGGCCGCCCGGACCTCCTCGGCCACCGCTTGCGGTCCCATCTCGTAGGCCAGCCGGAGACCCTCCCCGCCCCCCAGCTCCCGGTAATCGTCGAGCGAGGTGAGCGGCTCCCCGGGTAGCAGGAAGCCGGTCTGGCGCTCCGTCTCCGTCCTCCTCATCGTCCCGACATTACTCCGGCCGTCATTCAGCCGAACCTACCCCCCAGGCGCCAACCGCCGGCCCACTTAGGAGGAGAAGAGAAGAAAGTGGCGAATTGGTGTTGACAAGTGGCGCGAAATGGGGCAAAGTGGTGGCCAGTGGAGGACCAGATGACCGATAGGGTGCGTGAGAGTTGTTCCTCGGCGGGTACCAGCACACAGTGGACTCGAAGGGGCGGGTCGTGCTGCCCGCCAAGTTCCGAGACCGTCTCGCCGACGGCTGCGTCCTCACCAAAGGGCAGGACCGCTGCCTCTACGTCTTCCCCCTCGACAGATGGGAGGAAGAGATGGAACGGGTGAACCGACTGCCCCGCACGGACCGGCGGGCGCGCAACTTCGCCCGATCCTTCTTTGCCGGGGCCGACGACCAGAGGCCGGACCGGCAGGGGAGGATCTCGCTCCCCCAGCCGTTGCGGGACTACGCCGCGCTGGAGAAGGAGGTCATGGTGGTAGGGGCGGCCGATCGGGTGGAGATCTGGGATGCGGGCACCTGGGACCGCTTCTCCAGAGAAGCAGACGAGTACTACGCCGACATCGAGGAGGCGATGAGCGAATACGGAATCTGAAGGCTGACGTCGGGTCCATCGTCAGCCCCCCGGATGCCAAATGGAAGGCCCCTCACTCCGCCCGCTTCCATCTTGGCGCCAGCGCTCCGGGGGGCTGACCATGGGCCGGGCACCCGAGGAGCGGCTCTACCACCAGCCCGTGATGGCCGAGGAGGTCGCCGGGATCTTCCGAACGATCGAGGAGGGAGTGATCGTCGACGCCACCTTCGGGGGCGGGGGGCACACTCGCCGGCTGGTGGAGCAAAGCCCCCCCGCCGTTCGGATCCTGGCGCTCGACCGGGACCCGGCAGCGGGCGCCCAAGCCGGGGCACTGGGACCCGGCGTGCGGCTGGTGGAAGCGAACTTCAGCCGCCTGGCGGAGGTACTGGAGGAGGAAGGCATCGATGAGATCGCCGGGGCACTGTTCGACTTGGGAGTGTCGAGCCGCCAGCTCGACGACCCCCAGCGAGGCTTCTCCTATAACCAGCAGGGGCCGCTCGACATGCGAATGGGGCCCGACTCGCAGCACACCGCCCAGGAGGTCGTCAATGCCTGGCCGGTCGAGCAGCTTGCCGACGTCATCCGGCGATTCGGGGAAGAGCGCTTCGCCGGCCGGATCGCCTCCGCCATCATCGAGGCGCGCCCCGTTCGGGGAACCACCGAGCTCGCCGAGGTGGTGCGACGGGCAATCCCGGCGGCCAGCCGGCGCCGCGGCGGTCACCCGGCGCGCCGCACCTTCCAAGCGATTCGGATGGCGGTCAACGACGAGCTCGGGGCACTGGAGAGCGGGCTGGAGGCTGCCCTGTCCGCCCTCCGTTTGGGGGGAAGGGTGGCGGTGATCTCCTATCACTCACTCGAGGACCGGCTGGTGAAGCGCCGCTTCGCCCGTGGGGGGCGGGGCTGCGTCTGTCCCCCCGAGCTGCCCGTGTGCAGCTGCGGACGGGTGGCCGAGCTGCGGCTGCTTACCCGTCGCGCCCTACGGCCCTCGCAAGAGGAGGTGGCCCGCAACCGGCGCGCCCGCAGCGCCCGCCTGCGGGCCGCCGAGAAGGTGGCGGCGGTATGACGGCCCGCCCGGCCTCCCTCGGCGGTTCCAGACCCCGTCTGCGGTTGGTCCCCGGAGGGGCGGCACGGCTCCCCAAGCTGGCCCCGTGGGTGATGTTCACGATGGCAGTGCTGACGGCCTTCTTCGGGCTGATCCTGTCCCGCACCGCCCTCGACCGCACCGCCTTCGTGCTCGAGGAGCTCAAGGGCCAGATCGCCGTCGAGACGGCGCGCTACCAGAGCCTGCGGTTGGAGGTGGCCCGGCTCCAGTCTCCCCAGCGGGTGCTGCCGGCGGCTGAGGAGATGGGGCTGGTCTTCCCCTCCCAGGTGCAGACGGTGACGGCTCCCGGCTTGGTGGACGACGAGGAGGCGGCCGACGAGCGGTGGGCGGAGCTCAAGTCGGTGCTGGGGGCGATGCCGTGAGCATGGCGGTCGACACGCTTGGGGTGGGCTTCGTCTCCCCGTCCCGCTTGATCACCAGGGCCGGACCGGGCACTGGCATCCGCCTCCCCCCAGCCTCCCCCTGCCAGAGCTCGGTCCGGCCCCAGGCCTGACGTGGCACGACGGGCCATCCGTGCCCAGGACTTGCGGCCCATGGCGGTCACCGTCCTGCTGCTGGCCGCCTGGGGGCTGCTGGGATTCCGCCTCTTCCAGGTGCAAGCGGTGCGGGCCGAGGAGTTCGCCGGACTGGCCCTGGACCAGCGGCTGCGTCGGGTAACCCTGGCCGCCGACCGTGGGACCATCTTCGATCGCGAGGGGCGGGAGCTGGCCATCTCCGTCGATGCCGTCACCATCTATGCCAACCCGCAGGAGACCCCCGACCCGGACACCACCGCGGCGCTCGTGTCCCCGCTCCTCCCGGACGCCCCCGTCGGGCGGGCCACGATCGCCGGGCGGTTGCGAGAGGCTCGCAAGGCGGGCTCCTCCTTCGTGTACATCGCCCGTAAGCTGGAACCCCGGCAGGCCGAGCGTCTGCTGGAGGCCGACATCCCCGGCATCCACCACCTGCTCGAGCGCAAGCGGGTCTACCCGGCGGGCAGCCTGGCCGCCCAGGTGCTGGGGGTGGTGGGCAGCGACAACGAGGGCTTGGAGGGCCTGGAGCTCCGGTACGATGACACGCTCAGTGGCTCCCCGGGAGAGCTCCTGGTGGAGCGCGACCCACAAGGGCACATCATCCCCCAGGGCGAGTACGAAGCCGTCCCGCCCAACCCTGGAAGTGACCTGGTGCTGACCATCGACCGTGAGATTCAGTTTGCGGCAGAGAGGACGCTCGCCCAGGCGGTCCGCCGGACGGGGGCGGCCGGGGGGAGCATCGTGGCGATGGACCCGGAGACGGGTGGCTTGCTGGCCATGGCCAGCGTGCCGTCCTTCGACCCCAACCAACTGGAGGAGGCGGGTCCGGGGGCGCTTCGCAACCGGGCGGCCACCGATTCCTACGAGCCCGGCTCCACTCAGAAGCTGATGACGGTGGCGGCGGCACTGGACGCCGGGGCGGTCGAGCCGGAAACCAGGTTGCGGGTTGCCGACCACATCCAGGTGTGGGACAAGACCTACCGCGACGCGGCACCCCACCCCACCGAGGTGATGACGGTGGCCGACATCGTGGCTCACTCCTCCAACGTGGGCACCATTCTCATCGAGCGCCGTTTGGGCGATGAGGGCTTCTACCGCTACCTCACCGCCTTCGGCCTGGGCCGGCCGACCGGCGTCGACTTCCCAGGGGAGCTTCCCGGAGCCTTGGCCGAGGTGGACGAGTGGTGCGGTCCCTGCGGGGCCTCGACCTCGATCGGCTACGGGGTCTCGGTGACGGCCCTGCAGATGGCAGCCGCATTCTCGGCGGTGGCCAACGACGGTGTGTGGGTCGAGCCCCACCTGGTGGGCGAGGTGGTCGACGGCCGGGGTTCCCGGCGTCCCCCGGAGCTCGAGCGGCGCCGGGTGGTGTCGGAGAGAACCGCCCTCATCAGCCGGCTGCTCTTGGAGGGGGTGGTGGAACGGGGGACCGGCGAGCTGGCCCGAGTGGAAGGCTACCGGGTGGGCGGCAAGACCGGCACCACCGTCAAGTACCTACCCCAGTACGAGCGGTACGGGGAGGACGTGGTGGCCAGCTTCATCGGGATGGCGCCCACCGAGGATCCCCAGGTGGTGGTGGCGGTCATGATCGACAGCCCCGTCCGGGACACCACCGGTGGGAGGGCGGCGGCGCCCGCCTTCGCCGAGGTGATGCTCTTCGCCCTCCACCAGGCCGGGGTACCCCCCGATGCTCCCTGAGCGAGCCGGGGTCCCCCTCGGAGCCCTGGCTGCGGTGACCGGCGGCCGGGTGGTGGGTGACCCGGCCGTGCGAATCACCGACGTCACCCACGACAGCCGCCAAGTCCACCCTGGGTCCCTGTTCGTGGCGGTGCGCGGCTTGCGGACCGACGGACACCGCTTCGTCGCAGCGGCGATCGAGATGGGCGCCGTCGCAGTGTGCGTGGAGGGCGAAGCGCCCAAGGAGGCGCATGGGGTCAAGAGGGTCCCCCAGCTGGTGGTGGACGCCGCTCGCTCGGTCCTGCCTGCGCTGGCCGCCGAGGTGCACGGCCACCCTTCCCGGAAGATGGCCGTGGTGGGAGTGACGGGGACGAACGGCAAGACCACCGTCACCCACATGATGGAGGCGATGGCCGAGGCGGCCGGCCGGCCGGCCGCACTGGTGGGCACGGTCGGCGCCCGGGTGGCCGGGCAGGCGGTCTCCGTCGCCCGCACCACCCCCGAGGCCAGCGACCTGCAGCGACTGCTGGCGCACATGGTGGCGGCTGGTGTGCAGGTGGCGGCGGTGGAGGTGTCCTCCCACGCGCTGGCCCTGCAAAGGGCGGGGGCCACATGGTTCGAGGTGAGCGCCTTCACCAATCTCTCCCGCGACCACCTCGACTTCCACGGTGACCTCGAGTCCTACTACCGCACCAAGGCCTCGCTGTTCCGACCCGAAAGGACCGGCCATGCGGTCCTGTGGGTGGACGACCCGGCCGGGAGCAGGCTGGCGGCCTCGGTCGACCTACCGGTGACCACGGTGGGGTTCTCCCGGCAGGCCCTGGTGCGCGCCGAGGAAGTGCGCAGCGCGGTTGGAGAGAACCTCTTCACCCTGGTGGTGCCTGAGGGGCGGCGGAGGGTGCGCCTGCCGCTGGGCGGGGACTTCAACGTGGCCAACGCCCTCGTCTCGGTGGCTTGCGCGCTCCGGGTAGGCCTGCCACTCGAGGCGGCCTGTTCAGGGCTGGAGGCTATGCGCCAGGTCCCGGGACGCTTCGAGGCCGTCGACGCCGGGCAGGACTTCTCGGTGGTGGTGGACTACGCCCACACTCCTGAGGGCGTCCAGTCGGTGGTTTCGGCGGCCGGCAAGCTGACCAGCGGCCGGCTGATCGTGGTGCTGGGCGCCGGGGGAGAGCGTGACCGGGAGAAGCGCCCCTTGATGGGGCGGGCGGCGGCTCCCGCCGAGCTGGTGGTGGTGACCTCCGACAACCCCCGTTCCGAGGACCCGGTGGCGATTGTGGAGGCGGTGGCGGGAGGAGCTCGCGCCGCCGGTGCCCGTGTCCTGGAGGAGCCGGATCGCCGGTCGGCCATCGGTCAAGCGCTGCGCATGGCGGGAGTGGGCGACGTGGTGCTCATCCTCGGCAAGGGGCACGAGCAGGGCCAGGAGGTGGCGGGCCGGGTGCTGCCCTTCGACGACCGCCAGGTGGTCCGTCAGGAGCTGGCGGCCCTGTGAGCTGGAGGCTCTCGATGCTGGCCACCGTAGCGGGGGGCTCCCTGGTGGGCGGGGACGGGAGCGGCGATCCCATCGTCACCACTGTGGTCACCGACTCCCGGCTGGCCGCCCCGGGTTCGCTCTTCGTCGCCCTGCGCGGCGAGCGCCGGGACGGCCACCGGTTCGTGGAGGAAGCCCTGCGAGCCGGGGCGGTGGCGGCGATGGTGGAGGCGGGGCGCTCGGCAGCGCGGCCCCGGGTGGAGGTGGAAGACCCGCTGCGCGCCCTGCGAGACCTGGCGGCCCACCACCGGACCGGGCTCACCACTCCAGTGGCGGCCATCACCGGCAGCACCGGCAAGACCTCCACCAAGGACCTCCTGGGCTCGGCGCTCGGCCCCGGCACCTGGGCGGCACCACGCTCGTACAACAACGAGATCGGGGTCCCGCTGACCGTCCTGGGCGTGCCCCAGGCCGCCCGGGCCGTCGTGCTGGAAGTGGGCAGCCGAGGCCGGGGGGACATCACTTGGCTGGCCCCGGCCATCCGTCCCCACGTGGCGGTGCTCACCAACGCCCAGGTGGCCCACTTGGAGACCTTCGGCAGCCTGGAGGGGGTGCGGGAGGCCAAGTGGGAGCTGATGGAGGCTCTGGAGCCGGGAGGGGTGGGGGTGGTGCCGGCGGACGACCAGGCTCTCAACAGCCGGCCGCTCCCCGCCCGGCTGACCTTCGGCCGCGGCGCCGGCGACGTGGCCGTGGAGGGCCTGCGCCTGGACGACGGAGGGCGGCCCGCCTTTGCCCTGCGCACTTTCCAGGGGCAGGCAGAGGTGCGCCTGTCGATGGCGGGCGCCCATCAAGCCGTCAATGCGGCGGCCGCCGCCGCCGCCGCGCTGGCGCTGGGCCGTCGCCTCGAGGAGCTGGTGCCCGGCCTGGAGCGGGCCACCGCCTCTCCCTGGCGCATGGAGCTGCACCGTGGCCGCTTCACGGTGGTGAACGACGCCTACAACGCCAACCCGGCCTCGGTGCGGTCGGCGCTGGAGAGCGTGGCAGCCATGCCGGGGAGACATCTGGCGGTGCTGGGCAGGATGGCGGAGCTGGGAATGGTCTCCCATGAGGAACACCTGCGGATGGGGCGCCTGGCGGCCGACCTGGGCTTCGCCGCCGTGGTGGTGGTGGGGGACGACCCGGGGCTTGCCGAAGGCGCCGGCTCCATCGCCCGGGCTGCTGTCGACTCGGAGGAGGCGAGCGCGCTGCTGGCCGACCTGGTGGAGCCGGGCGACGTGGTGCTCGTCAAGGGGTCGCGGGTGGTGGGCCTGGAGCGCCTGGCCGCGCGGCTGGCGGAGGCGGCCTCGTCGTGATCGCCCTTCTGTTCGCCGGGGCGGTGGCCTTCGGGATGGCGATCCTGCTCACCCCATGGGCAGTCCGCTTCCTGCGGCGCCACGACATCGGCCAGTTCATCCAGGAGGAGGTGGCCGGCCACTTCCACAAGCAGGGGACCCCCACTATGGGGGGGATCGTGATGATCGTGGCGGCGCTGATCGGCTACCTCATCACCCATATCCGCATCTGGAGCGCCACGGAGGGCTTCTTCGCGCCCACCCTCCAGCCGCTGCACCCCGCCGGCCTGCTGGCCTTGGGCGCCCTGGCCGGGATGGGCTCCATCGGGCTGCTCGACGACTACTTCAAGGTGCGGCGCCGACACAACCGGGGCCTCAACAAGCGGGCAAAGTTCGCCGGGCAGGTGGTGGTGGCCGGGCTCTTCGCCTGGGGGGCGGTCACCGCCGGCGCCTCCACCAACCTCTCCTTCACCCGCCCGCTGACCATCGACCTGGGGCCGCTGTACGTCGTCTGGGTGCTCCTGCTGCTGGTGGCCACTGCCAACGCGGTCAACATCACCGACGGCCTGGATGGGCTCGCCTCCGGATCGGCGGCCCTGGTCTTCGGCGCCTTCATGATCATCGCCTTCTGGCAGTTCCGCCACCCGGAGTTCTACGGGGGGGGCTTCGCCCTCGAGCTGTCCATCATGGCCACCGCCCTGCTGGGTGCCGTCCTGGGCTTCCTGTGGTGGAACGGCACGCCGGCGCAGGTGTTCATGGGCGACGTGGGCTCCCAGGCCCTCGGTGGGGCCATCGCCGCCCTGGCGCTGCTCTCCAACACCCACCTGCTCCTCCTGGTGATCGGCGGCCTGTACGTCGCCGAGACCGCCTCGGTGATCCTGCAGGTGGCCAGCTTCCGCCTGTTCGGGCGCCGCATCTTCCGCATGGCTCCCCTCCACTACCACTTCGAGCTGCTGGGCTGGCCGGAGACGACGGTGGTGGTGCGCTTTTGGATCCTGGCCGCCATCGCCGCCGCCCTGGGCCTGGGGATCTTCTATGGCGACTTCATCGCCGGCGGAGGGGTGGAGTGAACGTCCTGGTGATCGGGGCGGCGGTCAGCGGACGCGCCGCCGCCCGGCTGCTGCAGAAGCTGGGCCACCGGGTGGTGGTCTACGACCTGCAGCCGTCGGCGGTGGAAGGGCTCCAGCAAGAAGGCTTCGAGGTGACCTCCGGCGAGTGGTCGGCGGGCTACCTGGAGGAGGTCGAGCTGGTGGTGACCAGCCCTGGCGTCCCCGAGCACTCCGGGGTCCTCCAGGACACAGCGGCGGCCGGGGTGCCTCTCTGGTCGGAGATCGAGCTGGCCTTCCGTCATCTGCAGGCACCGGTGGTGGCGATCACCGGGACCAACGGCAAGAGCACCGTCACCTCGCTGGCCGCCGAGATGCTCATCGCCAGCGGTAAGAAGGCGGCTGCGGCGGGGAACATCGGGCGAGCCCTCTCCGACCTCGTGGGAGAACCATGGGATGTGGTGGTGGTGGAGGCATCGAGCTTCCAGCTTCGCTTCGTGGAGACCTTCCACCCCCGGGTGGCGGCCGTCCTCAACGTCGCGCCCGACCATCTGGACTGGCACGGCAGCTTTCAGGCGTATGCCGGGGCCAAGGCCAACGTCTTCCGCCGTCAGGGTGACGACGACGCCCTGATCTTCGATGCAGACGACCAGGGGGCAGCCGGGCTGGTGGCTCGAGCGGCCTCCCGGCAGATCCCGGTCAGCGGGAGTCGCCGCCCGCACGGGGGAGCCGGCCCGGAGGCGGGCCGCCTGGAGCTACCGGGAGCCAGCGTGACGCTTGAAGAGGTGGCGGTTGGCGACCCCGCCTACCTGCTCGACTTGGCCGCCGCCGGCACCGCGGCGCTCGAAGCGGGAGCCACTCCCGAGGCGGTGGTAGGGGCCATCCGCTCGTTCCGGCCCGGCCCCCATCGCCGCACTCTGGTGGGCACCTGGGACGGGGTCTCCTGGGTGGACGACTCCAAGGCCACCAATCCGCACGCGGCTGCTGCCTCGGCGGCCGCCCACCGCTCGGTGGTGCTGGTGGCCGGGGGGCGCAACAAGGGCCTGGATCTGCGGCCGGTGGTGGAGGCTCCCACGGTACGGCACGTGGTGGCCATCGGTGAGGCCGGCCTGGAGCTGATGGAGGCAGCCGGCCTGGAGCGGGCCACCATGGTGCGCTCCATGGAGGAGGCGGTGAGGGTGGCGGACCTGCTGGCCCGTCCGGGCGACACCGTCCTGCTGGCGCCTGGTTGCGCCAGCTTCGACATGTTCCGATCGTATGGCGAGCGCGGTGAGGCCTTCGCCGGGGAGGTGCTGAAGCGCAAGAGCGAGCCGGAGACGCACAGGTGACTGGCCGGGTCATCTCCATGGCCGGGAGGCGGGCGGAGCAGCGCCGTCGGGAACTGGCTCGCGAGGCGGCCGCTCGCGCCAAGGTGATGCTGCTGGTGCTGGTGGCCACGCTGCTGGTGGTTGGCCTGGGTGCCACCCTCTCCGCCTCGTCGGTGATGGCCCTACGTGAGACCGGGGACAGCCTCTACTTCTTCAAGCGCCAGCTCCTGTGGACGGCGGTGGGAAGCCTGGCCCTGCTGGCCGCCAGCCGCATCCGCTACCAGGTCTACCGCCGTCTGGCGTTGCCGGTCTTCCTCCTGGCCGTGCTGGGCTTGGTGGCGGTCCTGCTGGTGGGGGAGGTGCGCGGTGGCAGCCGTCGGTGGATCGTGGCCGGGCCGTTCCAGTTCCAGCCGTCGGAGTTCGCCAAGTTCGCCACGGTGATCTTCCTGGCCAGCGTCATGGAAAAGAAGGAGCGCTTGCTGAAGCACTTCGGGCACTTCTTCGCCCCGGTCCTCGTCTCCGTGGGGGTGGTGGGGACCCTGGTCATGATGCAGCCCGACCTGGGCACCACCCTCATCATCGCCGCCGGGGCCTTCGCGGTGCTGACGACCTCCGCCGCCCCGCTGCTCTATGTGGTGACGGCCGGGCTCTCCGCCGGAATCGCCGCCTTCTTGCTGGCTGCCTCCTCGCCCTATCGCCGGGCCCGGGTGGTCTCCTTCCTCGACCCGTTCCGGGACCCTCTGGGTGACGGCTTCCAGGCGGTGCAGAGCCTGCTGGCCCTGGGTAGCGGCGGCCTGTTCGGGGTGGGGCTGGGGGCCAGCCGGGCGCGCTGGTCGTTCCTCCCCAACGCCCACACCGACTTCATCTTCGCCATCATCGGCGAGGAGACCGGCTTGGCCGGGGCCGCCATAGTGGTGCTGCTCCTGGCCGCCTTGGGGGTGGTGGGCACGGTGGTCGCCTTCCGGGCGCCGGACCGCTTCGGCCGCCTGCTGGGGATGGGCATCGTCACTTGGCTGTCGGTCCAGGCGCTGGTCAACATCGGGGGGGTGGTGGCGGTCCTGCCCATCACCGGGGTCCCCCTGCCCTTCGTCTCCTTCGGGGGGAGCGCCTTGGTCACCTCTATGGCGGCGGTGGGCGTGCTGCTCAACATCGCCGGCCAGGGCCGCCCGGGCCAGGGATGACGTATGCCATCGCCGCCGCCGGCACCGGGGGCCATGTCTACCCGGCCCTGGCGGTAGCCGAGGAGCTGGTGGCCGCGGGCGTTCCCCGCCAAGAGGTGCTCTTCCTGGGGGGAGAGCGCATCGAGGCGCGGGTCGTCCCGGCGGCCGGGTTTCCCTTCGTGGCGCTGGAGCTCGCCTGGCTGCGGCGGGACTTGTCGCCTGCCAACCTCACCCTGCCGTTGCTGGTCGTGCGGGCCGCCCGACAGGCGGCAGCCGAGATGCGGGCCCGCGGCGTGCGGGCGGTACTCGGCATGGGAGGCTACGCCACTGGCCCGGTGGCCTGGGCAGCCCGACGCCTCCATCTTCCCGTGTTCGTCCACGAGCAAAACGCCGTGCCCGGCCTCGCCAATCGCTGGGCGTCCCGTTGGGCTCGGCGCACCTTCGTGGCCTTCCCCACCGCCGCGGTGCTGCCCCGCTCCGAGGTGGTGGGCAACCCCTTGCGTCGGGAGCTGGTCAGGTTCTCCCGGGCCGAGCTGCGTCCCGCCGCCCGGGAGCGCTACTCCCTGGAACCCGGCCGCACCACCTTGGGGGTGCTGGGCGGCAGCCTGGGGGCGGCGTCGCTCAACCGGGCGGTGGCCCGCCTGGTGGGATGGTGGGACGGGCCCCCCCTTCAGGTGGTGCACCTGGCCGGGTCGGCCGCCGTGGAGCGCTTGAGCGGGGAGGCGCATGAGGCGCCGCTACCGTGGAGGGTGCTTCCCTTCGAGGATCGTATGGAGCTCTTCTACGCCGCCGCCGACCTGGTGGTGTCCCGGGCCGGGGCCCTGACGGTGAGCGAGTTGGCGGCCACCGGCACCCCCGCCGTGCTGGTTCCCCCCGGCCGGCTGGGCCGTCTCAACCAGGCCGCCAACGCCGCCCACCTGGTCGAAGTAGGAGGGGCGGAGCTGCTGTCCGACGACCGCCTGGTGGAGCTACCACG
>JALYHC010000194.1 GCA_030776765.1 Actinomycetota bacterium
TCCTCTCCGCGTCCCTGTCGGGGCTGGTCTGGGTCAGCCTGGCGAACTGCAGGGTGCAGGCTGTGGGATCGGGAAAGAAGTTCTTGCCGTCCAGGGTGAAGGTGACTCGCAGCCGGTCCCCAGTGACCGGCTCACCCACCACTCCCCGCCCGTTCACCATCAATGAGTCGAAGGCCGGGCTGCTGAAGGTGAAGCGAAACCTGTCGTCGGCGAGGTCGGAGCCCTCCAACCGGTCCAAGACGAACCTGCCCTCCAGGTCTCCCTGGGTCACCGCCACTGCCACCGGCCCGTCGAGGTCGTCCAGCGAGGGGAGGGCGAGCGCAGCCGCCCGCGCACCACCGCCCGGTTGAAAGGCTGCATGGGGGAGGAGCAACCAGCCCAGGCCCACCACCAGGGCGAGAACCAGCCCGAACGCCCCGGCCAACAACCCCACCTTTTGCAACAAGGGCGGAACGGTGCTCACCGTCGAGCAGAGTTCATGGTCGGCCTGCTTTCGGCTCGCCACAGATTGTAGATTCGGCTGCGCCGAGGGCGGCCCCGAGGTGACGCTTCAGGTCCACAGCCTGTGCCACATAGTGGGAATAGAGTGTCCACATGGATGTAGAGGTTCAGGAGTTGAAGCAGCGCCTGGCGGAGTACCTGGACTGGGCGGCGCGCGGCGAGCTGATCCGGGTTACCGACCGGGGGGAGCCCAAGGCGATGCTGGGCCCCCTTCCCGGCTGGCTCCGTCTCGACGAGGGCATCGCCGACGGCTGGGTACGTGCCGGCAGTGGCGAGGCTCCCCGGCCTGCCGCCGCTTTCGGGCCGGCCGCAGGGTTGCGGATATGATGGTCGAGGACCGTGGAGAATGAGTCTCTACGTCGATACCAGCGCCCCTGCCGGTGCTCTGCCTCTCCTCACCGCCGACCTACGCCAGGCTCGGGTGGCCAGGTCGCTCGGCTGGATTGCCCTGGGCGTTTGACCCTCCCACCCACTTGTGGCTGACATGGCAGCACCGCCGGAGCTGGAGATCGCCGTGCTCCCCGGCGATGGCATCGGGCCGGAGGTGGTGGCCGAAGGCGTGAAGGTGCTCCGAGCCGTCGAAGAGGGCGGCTCGGCGGCCTTCTACTTCACCGAGCTTCCCTGGGGTACTGAGTGGTACCTGGAGCACGGCGAGATGATGCCGGCCGACGGCTTGGGGCGCCTGGCCGGCTTCGACGCCATCTACCTGGGCGCGATCGGCTCTCCACTGGTGCCGGACCACTTGACTCTGCGGGACCTGGTCCTTCGCATCCGCTTCGGCTTCCACCAGTTCGTCAACCTGCGCCCGGTCCGCCTCCTGCGAGGGGCCGTCTCCCCGCTGGCCGGCTCGCCCAAGGTGGACATGGTCTTCGTGCGGGAGAACAGCGAGGGAGAGTACGCCGGGGTGGGCGACCGTCTCTTCGCGGGGACCGAGCGGGAGGTGGCCCTGCAGACGGCGGTCTTCTCCCGTCAGGGCGTGGAGCGGGTGATCCGCTGGGCCTTCGAGTACGCCCGGGGGACCGGACGCTCGAGGGTCGCCAGCATCAGCAAGGGCAACGTCCTCAACTACAGCGCGGTGCTCTGGGACGAGGTCTTCGACGAGGTGCGGGAGGACTACCCGGAGCTGGAGAGCGAGAGCCTGCTGGTGGATGCGGCCGGCCTGTACATGGTCACCCAACCGGAGCGCTTCGACGTGGTGGTGGCCTCCAACCTGTTCGCCGACATCCTCAGCGAGATCGGGGCCGGGATCCAAGGGGGCGTGGGGCTGGCGGCCAGCGCCAACCTCGACCCCGAGCGGCGGTTCCCCTCCATGTTCGAGCCGATCCACGGCTCCGCCCCCGACATCGCCGGACGCCAGCTGGCCAACCCGGTTGGGGCAATCTGGAGCGCCTCTCTGCTCCTCGAGCACTTCGGCCTGCCGGACCAGGGCGCCGCCGTCTTGGAGGCCGTCCAGGACGTGCTGGAGGAGGGACGGCGGGTGACGCCCGACCTGGGGGGCAAGGCAACGACGGCGGAGATGGGAGATGCGGTGGCGGCTCGGCTGCGAGGTTCACCACATCCACCACATGTGAGCGCCTAGCTGAGGCGGGTGGCGCAAGTCCCCGGCCTCCTTGCAAGGGGAGAGGTTCCTAACCTGGCCGGGTGCCGGCTGCCGGTTCTCTCTGGGAGGTCGCGCTGGTCTTCCTGCGGCTGAGCGCGGTGGGGTTCGGGGGGCCGAACGCCCACCTGGCCCTCATGCAGGACGAGCTCGTCGCCCGCAGAAAGTGGGTGGACGAGGAGCGCTTCCTGTCGGTGGTGGGGGTCACCAACCTGCTGCCCGGCCCCAACTCCTCCGAGGTGGCCATCCACCTGGGCTACCTGCGGGCGGGGCGGCTGGGCGGCCTGGTGTCCGGGATCGCCTT
>JALYHC010000195.1 GCA_030776765.1 Actinomycetota bacterium
TACCTCGTCACCCGCGCTGACGCTCGCTCGAGGGACGAAGGCCACGATGGTCTCGCCGATGGCCAGGGCGCGCAGGTCGGGGTCGGGGACGGCGAGCACGAGGACACGCTATCGGACTGCGCGAGCAGGTTCCAGCGGCCGGATGCCGGTTCGGAAGAGCTCATCGGCGGCGGCCAGGCCGGCCACACCCCGGAAGCGGGGGAGGCAGAAGCTACAGGACCGTGAGGAACCACCAAACGCCTGCGCCGAGGATCACGAAGGCGGTCACCAGCGAGGCGATGATGAGGTAGCGGGTCTGCACGCCTCCAAATGTAGACGCCCTCCCCGGCAGGGGCAGGGTGAGCAAACGCACTAACCTCAGCCCTGACTTCAGAATTGGGAGAGAAGGTGCACGACGTCGTCATCCTGGGCGGCGGGCCGGGCGGCTACGCGGCCGCCCTCTATGCCCACCACTTCGACCTCTCGGTGGCCTTGGTGGAGAGGGACAAGGTGGGGGGCACCTGCTTGCACCGAGGCTGCATCCCCGCCAAGAGCTGGCTGCAATCCGCCGAGGTGTTCACCACCGTACGGGACGCCAAGGACTTCGGGGTGATGGTGGACGGCTCCACCTTCGATTGGCCGACGGCGCTCTCTCGCAAGGACCGGGTGGTGAGCCAGCTCCACCGCGGCCTCGCCGGGCTGCTCAAGCAGCGCAAGGTGGAAGTGGTCGGCGGGGAGGGACGCCTGGACGGCCCCAACAAGGTGGTGGTGGACACCGGCGAGGGCGAGCGAGAGCTGGAGGGGCGCACCCTGGTCGTCGCCACCGGCTCGGTCCCCCGCAGCATCCCCGGCTACCAGACCGACGGGGAGCGCATCGTCAACTCCGCCCACGCCCTCGACTGGTCGGAGCGGCCCTCACGGGTGGCCATCATCGGGGCGGGGGCGATCGGCTGCGAGTTCGCCTCGCTGCTCATCGACCTGGGAAGCGAGGTCCACCTCTTCGAGCTGCTGGACCAGGTCGTCCCCGGTGCCGACCCCGAGGCCGCCCGTGCCTTGGAGAAGGCGCTCGCCAAGCGGGGCGTGCAGGTGCGCACCGGGGTGGAGGTGGGCGCTCCCGAGGTGGGCGACACGTCGGTGCGGGTTCCCTTCGGCGAGGATTCGGTGGAGGTGGACACCGTGCTGGTGGCGGTGGGACGGGCCCCGGTGACCGACGGGATCGGCCTGGAGACCACCAAGGTGGAGGTGGAGCGGGGGTTCGTCAAGGCGGACCTGGCCAGCATGCAGACCGCCCAGCCGGGCGTGTACGCGGTGGGCGACGTGGTGGCCGGAACCCCCCAGCTCGCCCATGCCGGCTTCGCCGAGGGGATGGCGGCCATCACCCACATCGCCACCGGCGAGACGGCCCCGGTCACCTACCGGGCCGTGCCCCTGGTGGTGTACACCCACCCCGAGATGGCCACCGTGGGCCTCTCCGAGGCCCAGGCCAAGGAGGAGGGCTACCAGGTCACCACCACCACCCACGGCCTGGCGGGAGTGGGACGGGCGATGATCGTCGGTCAGACCGAGGGCCTGGTGAAGGTGGTGGCCGAGCAGGACGGACCGATCCTCGGGGCCTCGATCGTGGGGCCGTGGGCGGGGGAGATGATCCACGAGCTGATGTACGCGGTGGGGTGGGAGGCGCTGCCCCAGGAGGCCGCCGCCTTCGTCCACGCCCACCCGACGCTCTCCGAGGCGGTGGGAGAGACGTTGTTGTCGGCGAGCGGGAGGAGCTTGCATTGATGGAAGCCAAGGGCCCGGCGGCGGAGCTCTCCGACGCCCAGCTCATGCGGATGTACGAGATCATGCTGACCGGCCGGCTGCTGGAGACCCGGCTGCACAACATGTACCGGGGCGGCCGGCTGGCCGGTGCCGTTTACCCGGGCGTTGGACAGGAAGCGGCCATGGTTGGCTTCGCCTCTGCTCTCGAGGAAGGCGACATCTACGGGGGGACCCACCGCGACCTCATGTCCCAGATCACCCGGGGGGTCACGCTGCAGGAGACCCTCCTCAACTTCTATGGCAAGGAAGACAGCCCCACCAAGGGCCGGGACGGCAACAGCCACTTCGGGGTGCTGGAGAAGGGTACCCTGATGGTGATCTCCAACCTGCCCAACTCCTGGCCGGTGGCGGTGGGTTGCGCCCTGGCCTTCAAGCAGCGCGACGAGCCCCGGGTGGCGATGGCCAACTGTGGCGAGGGAGCCACCGCCACCGGAGGCTTCCACGAGTCGGTCAACTTCGCGGCGGTGCTGGAGCTGCCGGTGGTCTTCACCGTCCAGAACAACCAGTTCGCCTACTCCACGCCCAACGATCGCGAGTTCGCCACCGACAGCGCTGCGCAGCGAGCCAAGGGGTATGGGATCCCCGGCGAGGCGGTGGACGGCAACGACGTGCTGGCCTGCTACTCGGCCGCCAAGGAGGCGGTGGAGCGGGCCCGCCAGGGCGGGGGGCCGACGCTCGTGGAGGCGATCACCTTTCGCCACTTCGGGCACGCCGGCCACGACCCAGCCGACTATGTCAAGCCGGACGTGCGCGAGTACTGGATGGAGCGCGACCCTATCCCTCGCTTCGAGGAGTTCCTGCGGGCGCAGGGCCTGCTCGACGACGATAAGAAGACCGAGCTCGAGGAGCAGATCAACCAGAAGATCCGGGAGACCATCGACTGGGCGCAGGAGCAGCAGGATCCCGATCCGGCCACCGTCGGCGGCTACCTCTTCGCCGAGCGGGAGGGGCCGCCCGAAACCGGCGGAGGGGAGGCCGAAGGAGAGGAGATCACCCTCCTCGACGCCATCAGCCAGGCCCTCAGCGAGGAGATGGAGACCGACGAGCGGGTGTTCCTCATGGGCGAGGACGTAGGCACCTTCGGGGGAGCCTTCAAGGTCACCAAGGGGCTCATCGAGAAGTTCGGCCCCGCCCGAGTCATCGACACCCCCATCTCCGAGTACGCCATCATCGGCTCGGCGGTGGGGGCGGCCCTGCAGGGCCAAGTCCCAGTGGCAGAGCTGCAGTACACCGACTTCATCTACCCGGGGCTCGACCAGCTGGTCCACGAGGCGGCCAAGTACCACTGGAAGACCCGCCACCCGGTGCAAATGGTGGTCCGGGGCCCGGCCGGGGGAGGGGTGCGGGCGGGGCCTTTCCACTCCATCAGCCTGGAGGGCATGCTGGCCCACCATCCCGGCATCAAGGTGGCCACTCCCTCCACCGCCTACGCCGCCAAGGGCTTGCTCAAGGCGGCCATCCGGGACCCCAACCCGGTGGTGTTCCTGGAGCACAAGAAGCTCTACCGAAGCGTGCGAGGGGCGGTCCCGGCAGGCGACTACGAGGTGCCGCTGGGCCGGGCCCGCATCGCCCGGGAGGGAGACGACCTCACCATCGTCACCTGGTCTGCGATGACGTACACGTCACTGGAGGCCGCCGAGCAGCTCGCCGAAGAGGGCGTCTCCGTGGAGGTCGTCGACCTGCAGACGCCGGTGCCCATCGACTGGGAGACGGTGTTCGAGTCGGTGCGCAAGACGGCGCGGCTCGTGGTGGTGCAGGAGGACATGCCGGTGGCGAGCGTGGCATCGGAGGTGGCGGCGGTGGCCTCCCAAGAGCTGTTTTGGGACCTGGACGGCCCCATCCTGCGAGTCACCCCCCCTCACGTCCATGTGCCCTATGCGCCGGTCCTGGAGGATGCCTACATGCCGCAGGTGCAAGACGTGGTGGAAGCAGTTCGCAAGCTGGCGACGACCTGAAGGAGAAGATGGTATGGCGGTCGAGGTGAAGATGCCCCAGCTGGGGGAGACGGTGACCGAGGGGACCATCCTGCGCTGGCTGAAGCAGCCCGGCGATCAGGTCGCCGAGGACGAGGTGCTGGTGGAGATCTCCACCGACAAGGTGGACACCGAGATCCCCTCCCCGGCGGCGGGCGTTATCCAGGACCTCCTGGTGGAGGAGGGGGAGACCGTCTCCGTGGGGACCGCCATCGCCACCATCGACTCCGATGGGGCGGAGGGGGGAGAAACTGAGGCGGCCGCGCCTGCCGAAGAGGCCGAGCAGGACGAAGGGGCGCAGAGTACCCCGCCCGAGACCGAGCAGGCCGAAGAGGCCCGGCAGGCCGACGCGGAGACCTCGGCCCGAGAGACCTCCGAGCAGGTGGAGCAGGAGGCTCCGCCCGGCCCTCCCGCCACCGAGCAAGCTCCTGCCGCCCGCCGAGAGCCATCCGGTGACGGGGAGCTGGGCGCCCGCGCCGGCCCCGGCGAGGGCATGGGGGCGGTGCTGTCGCCGGTGGTGCGCAGGCTGGCCCGCGAGCACGACGTCGACCTCTCCCGCCTGCAAGGAAGCGGACAGGGGGGCCGCATCACCCGAGGGGACGTGCTGGGCTTCCTGGAGAGGCGGGAGGAGGCACCTGCGGAGGCGCCCGCTCGGGAGGCTGCTCCTGCTGCCGCGGCACCCCCGGTGGAGGCTCCGGCCGAGCCGGCCGAGATCCCCTTGCTCCCCGACGATGAGGTGCGCGACCTCGACCGCCTGCGAGTACGGGTGGCCGACAACATGATCCGCTCCAAGCGCAGCGCCGCCCACGTGTGGACGGCGGTGGAGGTGGACTTCGAGCGCGTGGAGCGGGTGCGGCGGCGCCACAAGGACGCCTGGAAGGACCAGGAAGGGTTCTCGCTCACCTACCTGCCGTTCATCTCCCGAGCGGCCATCGACGCCCTCAACGAGTACCCGGTGGTCAACAGCTCCTTCTACCTGGAGCAGCGCAAGGCGGTCTTCCACCGCAAGATCAACCTGGGGATCGGCATCGATCTCGAGCAGAGGGGCTTGATCGTGGCGGTGATCAAGGATGCCGACGAGCTGCGCTTGGTTGGCCTGGCCCGGGGGGTGCGGGAGATGGCCGAGAAGGCCCGTGGCGGCAAGCTGGAGCCGGACGACATCTCCGGCAGCACCTTCACCATCACCAACCCAGGTCCCTTCGGCTCCTTCATGTCGGCGCCCATCATCAACGTGCCCAACGTGGCCATCCTCTCCACCGACACCATCACCAAGCGGCCAACCGTGGTGAGCGGCCCGGACGGGGAGGACACCATCGCCATCCACCACATCGGCTACCTGGGGCTCACCTGGGACCATCGTGCCTTCGACGGCTCCACGGCGGTGCTGTTCCTGCGCCGCATCAAGGAGAGCCTGGAGACCTGGGACTGGGAGCAGGAGCTGGCATGAGGGGGCTCTTTGGCTCTTCTCCCTCCCCCGCTTGCGGGGGAGGGTTGGGGTGGGGGTCTTCGCCTTGACCTTGCGCGTGCGCTGGCTGGGGCGGGTGCCCTACGAGGAATCCTGGGACCTACAGCGCGCTTTTCACGAGGGTCGCAGCGAAGGCCGCACCGAAGACGACTACCTGCTGCTGCTCGAGCATCCCCACACCTACACCGTGGGGCGCAACGGCGACGGCTCCAACCTGCTGGTCTCCGAGGAGGAGCTGGTGAGCCTGCGGGCCGAGCTGCACTTCGTGGACCGAGGCGGGGACATCACCTATCACGGCCCGGGCCAGCTGGTGGGCTACCCGGTGCTGCACCTTGGGGAGGAGCCCGACCTGGGGGGCTACGTGCGCCGGCTGGAGCGTGTCCTCGTCGACACCATGGCGGCCCTCGGCGTTGAGGGGCGGGCCGAGAAGGGCTACACCGGCGTGTGGACCGAGGGGGGCAAGGTGGCGGCCATCGGCGTGCGGGTGACCCGGGGGGTGACCATGCACGGCTTCGCCCTCAACGTCGCCACCGACCTCTCCTACTTCGGGCACATCGTGCCCTGCGGCATCCAGGGCCGTCCCGTCACATCCATGGCGGAGCTGCTGGGCAGGGACATCCGCATCCAGGAGGTGGTGGAGGCGCTCATCCCCCGATTCGTCGAGGTGTTCGGCCAGGAGGTGGAAGTTCAGCTGGCCACCTTCAGCCGAGGGCAGGGCCGCCCGGAGGACTTCGAGGTGGACCGCCTCTTGGCCGGGGGAACGTTCTCCGAGGAGCGGTCTTCCTCGGACCGGCAGGGGGTCCCGGTGACGCTGAATGGCAGACTGCCCGCCGAGCCGGAGCGGCCCGACTGGATGCGCGTGAAGGCCCACCTGGGCGAGGGCTACCGGGAGCTCAAGAAGCTCATGCGGGGCCTGGAGCTGCACACGGTTTGCGAGGAGGCCGGCTGCCCCAACATCTACGAGTGCTGGGGCCAGCGCACCGCCACCCTGATGATCCTGGGGGACAAGTGCACCCGGGCGTGCTCCTTCTGCAACGTCACCACCGGCCGTCCCACCGAGCTGGACGTGCTGGAGCCTTTCCGGGCCGCCGAGGCGGTGGCCACCATGCAGCTCCGGCATGCGGTGGTGACCTCGGTGAACCGCGACGACCTGCGGGACGGCGGCTCGGGCATCTTCGCCGAGACCATCCGCCAGATCCGCCAGCGGGTTCCCGACTGCGACGTGGAGGTGCTCATCCCCGACTTCGAGGGCGACAAGGCGGCCCTGCAGACGGTGATGGAGGAAAAGCCCGAGGTGCTCAATCACAACACCGAGACGGTGCTGCGGCTGCAACGAGACATCCGCACCTCCGCCAACTACGGTCGCTCTCTCGCTCTTCTCGCCCGCGCCAAGTGGATGAACCCGGCCGGCATCACCAAATCGGGCCTCATCGTGGGGATGGGGGAGCGCGAGGAGGAGGTCATGGGCGCCCTGGCCGACCTGCGGGCGGTGGGGGTGGACATCGTCACCATCGGGCAGTACCTGCGCCCCACCGCCACTCACCGCCCCATCGACCGCTACGTCCATCCTGACGAGTTCGCCCGCTATCGCGAGCAGGGGCTCCGGCTGGGGCTCTCCCACGTTGAAGCGGGACCCCTGGTGCGCTCCTCCTACCACGCCCGGGAAGCGGTGGAGGCGGCTGCTCAGGGCTGAACGGGCGCCGCTGTGAGCTTGATCGGCGCCATCCTGGCCATCCTGGCCACCTGGGTGGTGCTCGCCCTGATCTTCACTGGGGTGGGGCTGGGCGTCAGGAGGGCCCTCGATCGCCGTCCGGTTCGCTTCGAGGGCCTGCTCGGCTCCTTTTGGCTGGGGTTCGCCCTGACGGTCCTGTTCCTCCAGGTCTGGCACCTGCTGCTGCCCATCGACTGGCGGGCCCTGGCCGTCGTCAGCGGAGGGGGAGGCATGGGGATAGTGCTGGCTCGTCGGGCCATCCGACACGGCCAGCTTCGCCCACACGGGATCCCATTGGCCGTCCTGGCCCTGGTCAGCCTGTGGCTCGCCTATCGGGCCCTGAACCCCGATGCTGCCTTCGACACCGCCATGTACCACTTCCCGTTCGTGAAGTGGGCCAAGCTCTTCCCGAGCATCCCCGGATTGGGCAACCTGCACAGCCGCCTGGGCTTCAACAACTCCAGCCTCCTCTACGCGGCCATGCTGGATGCCGGCCCTTGGGCGAACCGATCCAGGTACATCGCCCAGGGGCTGCTGATTTGGGTCCTCTTCCTGCACGTGCTGGGGAGCATCGGCAACGTGCTCCATTCCCGGTTCAGCCGTAGCGACCTGTTCAACCTCGTCTTGCTGGCGCCGGCCGTGGCTCTCGCGCAGAGCACCTCGATCTCCAGCTTGAGCCCCGACGTGGCGGCGGCGATCGTGCTCGTCGTGGCCGCCTCGGTGCTGCTCTCCCTCTTGTCGGACCCCCAACCGGAGGGGGGTCTGCAGTTTGGGCTGCTCCTCATCACGACCCTTCTCGCTGTGGCGGTCACTTTCAAATCAACCGTGGCCGTCTTCGCGGCTTTGGCCTGGCCCTTGGCGATTCTTGCCGCCTACAGGGTGTCGAGGAGCTCGGCGTCCCGTCGCCCAATCGAAAAGACGGTGTTGGCGGCCCTGGCCCTTTCCCTTGCGTTGGGAGTCTCGTGGGTGGGGAGCGGTCTCGTCACCACCGGTTACCCGGCATATCCCAGCGACCTGTGGGGCATTCCCGCCGTCTGGAGGGTGCCGGAGGAGCAGGCGCAGGCGGAGCTGGCCTGGATAGGCCACTGGGCCAGGAACTACTTCGGCTCCGAGGCCCGCAACTTCATTCCGTATGCAGCACGCTTGACTTGGGAATGGCGGTGGCTGGCCCCATGGCTGGCCAGCCTCATCCTCCACGTGCAGGCGCTGTGGACGATCGTCCTGCCTCTCCTGCTCGTGGCTTTGTCGGTCTCTGCCCACCTCCGGCAGCGGCGCCGATCCCTGGGCGATGCCGACCGGCCTGCCGGCAGGGGCTGGTGGTTGCTGCTTCCGACGACGCTGGGACTGGTGTTCTGGTTCCTCGTGGCGCCTCGTCCGCTCTTCGGCCTGCCACTGTTTTGGATCCTGGCGGCCACGGTCGCGGCACATGTCGTTGACGGCCTGGCAAGACGGCGGGCCTGGACGGGTCGAAGGATCGTGACGATGGCCATCGTGGTGGCGGCGCTCCCGCTGCTCGTCACTCCCTTCCCCGGCCTGCTCCGGGGTGCCGGCACCGGCTTGACCCCCACCTGGAACCCTCTGTT
>JALYHC010000196.1 GCA_030776765.1 Actinomycetota bacterium
ATGTACCCGCGCCTCGCACATTGGTGCGAGGTTCGGGACAAGGTGGACCCGCACCGGTGGTTCCGCTCGGACCTGGCTCGCCGGTTGGAGTTGGGTGACTGATGGGCAGCGGTGACTGAGAACGCCTTCGGCGAGCCCGCCTCCCTCCTGGTCCTGGGAGGTACCTCCGATATCGGGCTGGCCACGGCTCGCCGGCTGGTCGCCCGGGGAGCTCGCCGGGTGGTCCTGGCCGGTCGCCATGCGGAGGCCTTGCAGGAGGCGAAGCAGTGGTTCGGCCCCGAGGCCCTGGTGGAGGTGGTCGGCTTCGACGCCGACCAGACCGACAGGCACGGGCCGCTGATCGAGCGGGTGTTCGTGGGGGGCGACGTCGACGTGGTGCTGCTGGCGTTCGGCCTGCTGGGCGACCAGGCGGACGCCGAGGAGGATCCGGAGATGGCCGTGCAACTTGCCCGGACCAACTACCTGGGAGCGGTGTCGGTGGGCCTGCACGTGGCCGGCAGGCTGAGGAGGCAGGGGCACGGGGTCCTGGTTGTGCTGAGCTCGGTGGCAGGCGAGCGGGTGCGGCGGTCCAACTTCTTGTACGGGTCCACCAAGGCCGGGCTGGATGCCTTCAGCCAGGGCCTCGGGGAGGCACTGCGGGGCACAGGGGCTCGGGTGATGATCGTTCGGCCCGGCTTCGTGCGCAGCAAGATGACCCGGGGCATGCGGAACCGGCCGCTCGCCACTACTCCCGAGGCGGTGGCGGAGGCCATCGTGCTCGGGCTGCAGCGGCGCTCGGAGGTCGTCTGGGTGCCCTCCCTGCTGCGCCCCATCATGATGGTGCTGCGGCATCTTCCCCGCCCCATCTTCCGCCGCTTGCCCGCCTGAGCCCTCGTGCCCAGAGGCGAACGCCCAAGCGACCCCCAGGTCCCAGCTCCCCAAGCGGGTGGAGGAGCCGGCCATGCGCGGCTGCGACGCCTGCTGCGCCGGCTCCCTCCGGTGGCGCAGTACCCCATCAGGGGCGGGCTGAGGTGGGCGAGGTCGTGGGTGCGGCCGGTTCTCAGGCGCCGGCCGCGGTGGGGAAACCTCCGGTCCGCCAGGCCCTTCAGCGACGATTACGGCTGGGACAGGGGCAGGCCCGTCGATCGGGTGTACATCGAGCGCTTCCTGGCCGAGCACGCGGCCGACGTGCGGGGCGCCTGCCTGGAAGTGCGTGATGCCTCATACGTGCGCGCCTTCGGTGGTGCGGCAGTCGAGGTGGCGGAGGTGCTCGACATCGATCCCGGCAACCCGGAGGCGGGGGTGATCGCCGACCTGGGGGAACCGGGAAGCCTCCCCACCCGGCGCTACGACTGCTTCATCATGACCCAGACGTTGCACCTCATCCGACGGCCGGAGGTGGCCTTGCGCAACGCCTGGGAGGCGTTGCGCCCGGGAGGCGTGCTGCTGCTCACCGTACCGGCCCTGAGCCGACACCATCCGCAGCCGGGCCCCTCGCAGGACTTCTGGCGCTACACGCCCGCCGGCCTGGCGGCGCTGCTGGAGGGGGTGCTGCCCGAAGCGGGCACCGTCGTGATCGGATACGGCAACCTGCTCGCCTGCGTAGCCTTCCTGGAGGGGCTGGCCGCCCACGAGCTTCGCCCCAAGGAGCTGGGCATCCACGACCCGCACTTTCCCTTGATCGTGGGCGCCCGGGTGCAGAGACCGGTCACTGCATGAGGCGTCGGGGGCGAACCATCATCCTGCTCTATCACCGGGTGACGTCGGTGGCGTCGGATCCCTTCGGTCTCTGCGTGCGCCCGGACCGGTTTGCCGAGCAGCTTCGCCACCTACGACGGATGGCCGCCGTCGTACCCCTCCGACGTTGCCTGGAGCCGAGCAGCGGTTGCCGGGTGGCGCTCACCTTCGACGACGGCTACCACGACAATGCCACCGAGGCGGCCCCCATGCTGCAGTCCGGAGGCCTGCCGGCCACGTTCTTCGTCACCGCCGGGATGCTCGACCGGGCCGAGGAGTATTGGTGGGACCGCCTGGAGGGACTTCTCTCGAGCGAGGGGCGTGGGGGTGGTCACCTTGATCTGATGACGCACGAGGGCCGCCTGTGGGTGGACGTGCGTAGTCCTGGCGGACGCCGGCGCGCCTTGTGGGCCCTGCACCGCCGGCTGCGCTTCTGGGGGAGGGCAGAGATCCGGGCCGTCCTCGACCAGGTGGCCCGCCAGCTTGGGGCCGATGAGGTCCCCAGGGAGACCCACCGTGCCATGACCACCGAGGAGCTTCTGCGGCTGGCGGCGGGGGAGGGGTGCGACATCGGCGCCCACACGGTGTCGCATCCTTCTTTGCTCCAGTTGCCGGATGACCAGCAGTTCCAGGAGGTGGCCGAGAGCCGCCAGCGCCTGGAGGCCCTGCTGGGGCGGCCGGTCGAGGCCTTTTCCTACCCGTTCGGCGGGTCGGACGCCTGGGACACCGTCACCGTCGGGTGCGTCCGCCGGGCCGGTTTCCGGCTGGCCTGCACGGCTCTGGCCGGTGCGGTGCCTCGCCGACCGCACCCATTGACGCTCCCTCGCCACTACGTGCGGGACTGGAGCGGGCTCGAGCTGGCCGAGCGCCTCCGACGGTGGTTCGCCGAGTGAGTGCCGGCGCAAGCAATCGCGAACCAAGGCTCTAGTGGCGCGCTGGGCGCGGCTATTGCCCAAAGGTCAGCGTCTTCCTGACGTCCGCCTCCTTGAGAGGGTGGCTCATGTCGTCGCCCACCTTTGAGTGTCCGGCCAGGTGAGGCAATCGGCTCAACCGGAGCCTCCGAGGTGCCGTTGTAGCCGGAGACGGTGGAGCCGGGCGACTTGTCCCTTACCCGACCCTGCTGACGGTGACGATGGCCCACTACACGTTATCGACCGGTTCGACCAGTCTTACAC
>JALYHC010000197.1 GCA_030776765.1 Actinomycetota bacterium
TCGATACGGGCCTTGCCCGAGGCGCTGCAGCAGCCGGGTGGAGCCTTCGATATCGGTAAAGAGAAAAGTGATCGTCCCGCTGGGAAGCTCTCCTGCCTTCATCGGAGCCGCCACCTTTCCCGCAAGCATCCCCGCCCGACGCTACCACCGCCCAAGGGTCCCACGCCTGGTTGGAGAGAGTGGAGATCTCGCTCTTGGCTACCACTCCATCGCTGGTCAGAGGCATAGTGTGAGGCGAGGGGGTGTTGGAAGAGGCGTGGTCGACCAGCTGGACCAGCGAGCGCACTTCGAGGAGCTCGACCTGAGCGTCTCGGGGATGACCTGCGCCTCCTGCGCAGTAAGGGTGGAGCGGGTGCTCGGCCGACAGGAGGGCGTGGAGCGGGCCTCGGTGAACTTCGCCGCCGGCCGGGCCACCGTCAGCTACCAGCCGGGTCGGGTCCGCCTGGAGGACCTGCAGGAGGCGGTCCACAACATCGGCTACCAGGTGGAGCCGGCCGCCGGACCGGCCGAGCCTGCCGATGAGGGCTTCCGGCGAGACCCGGAGGAGGCTCGCTGGGTGCGTCGCACGCTGTTGGCCTGGCCCCTCAGCCTGGCGGTCCTGGTTCTCTCCCTCTTCTACATGCAAGACAGCTGGGCCCGTTGGGGGGCCGCCGCCCTTACCGTCCCCGTCCAATTCTGGGCCGGGTGGCCCTTCCTACGAGTGGCGGCGCTGCGGGCCAAGCAGGCAACCGCCAACATGGACACCTTGATCGCCATCGGCACGCTGGCGGCCTTCTTCTACTCCACCTATGAGCTATTCGCCGGCGGTGACCTGTACTTCGACACGGCCGCCCTGATCATCTCCTTCCTGGTGCTGGGCCGCTACCTGGAGGCCCGCGCCAAGAGCCGCGCTTCGGGCGCCATCAGGGCGCTGCTCGAGCTCGGCGCCAAGGAGGCGCGCCTGGTCGTGGACGGCGACGAGGAGATGGTGCCCGTCGAGCAGGTGGCGGTGGGCGACGTGGTGCGGGTCCGCCCCGGGGAGAAGATCCCCGTCGACGGCGAGGTCCTGGAGGGAGCTTCGGCGGTGGACGAGTCGATGCTCACCGGCGAGTCGGTGCCCGTCGACAAGGCGCCCGGGGACCGGGTGGCGGGCGCCACCATCAACCGCCAGGGGCTGCTCACCATCCGGGCCGCTGCGGTCGGGTCTGACACCGCCCTGGCCCGCATCGTACGGCTGGTGGAGGAGGCCCAGGGGACCAAGGCTCCCGTGCAGCGCCTGGCCGATCGAGTCTCGGCCATCTTCGTACCCATCGTGATCGGTATCGCCCTGGTGACCCTGCTGGCTTGGTGGGTGCTGGGCGGTGACTTCGCCCCGGGATTGGTGGCGGCGGTGGCGGTACTGATCATCGCCTGCCCGTGCGCCCTGGGGCTGGCCACCCCCACCGCCATCATGGTGGGAACGGGGCGGGGAGCCTCGCTGGGCATCCTCATTCGCGGCGGGGAGGTGCTGGAGCGGTCGCGGCAGATCGACACGGTGGTGTTCGACAAGACCGGCACACTCACCGAGGGTGAGATGCGCCTGACCGACGTGTACGCCGTCCCCGGGCAAGATCCACAACAGCTCTTGTGGCGGGCCGCGGTGGTGGAAGCGGGGTCAGAGCACCCGGTGGGCCAGGCGGTGGTGGAAGGCGCCAAGGAGCGGGGGTTGGCGGTGGGTGAACCGGAGCGCTTCGAGGCGGTGGCGGGTCAGGGGGTGCGAGCCACGATCGAAGGGGTGAACACCTTCGTCGGCCGGCGCAAGTTCATGGCCGAGGCGGGCCTGGTGCTCAGCGCAGCCCTCGAGGAGCGGGCCGAGTCGCTGGAGGGGGAGGGGAAGACCGCCATCTTCGCGGGCTGGGACGCCGAGGTGCGCGGCGTGCTGGCGGTGGCCGACACCCTCAAGGAGCGGGCGAGGGAGGTGGTGGGCGAGCTGCGCTCCATGGGCCTGCAGGTGGCCCTCATCAGCGGAGACAACCAGCGCACGGCCGACGCCATCGCCGGGGAGGTGGGCATCGAGCGGGTGCTGGCCGAGGTGCTGCCCGAGGACAAGGTCGAGGAGGTGCGCCGGCTGCAGGCTGAGGGCCGCGTGGTGGCCATGGTGGGGGACGGGGTCAACGATGCCCCCGCCCTGGTGCAGGCCGACCTGGGCGTGGCCATCGGCTCGGGGACCGACGTGGCCATCGAGTCGGCCGACATCATCCTGATGTCCGACGAGCTGGACGGCGTCACCGCCGCTACCCGGCTGTCCAGGCGCACCTTCCGCACCATCCTGCAGAACCTGGGATGGGCCTTCGCCTACAACGTGGCCGCCATCCCGCTGGCCGCCTGGGGGCTCCTCAACCCGATCATCGCCGGCGCCGCCATGGCCTTTTCCAGCGTCTCGGTGGTCACCAACAGCCTGCGCCTGTACCGCTTCGGCCGGTAGCCAAGGGAGGGGCCTCGGCAGGCGCCGCGTCCGTCGACAATGGAGGACGCGCTGGCCGGCCGGAGCCTCCATCCGGTGAGCAGCGAGCCCCCCTGGAGAAGCGAGCCCGGGCCTACTCCGCCGAGCGCCGAGAGGTGGTGCGGGCCAAGATCATCATCTTGACGGACGAGGGGATGGGGAACGCCGAGATCGCCCGCCGCCTCGACACCAGCTCCCCAGCTGGTCCCCACCTGGCGCAAGTGGTTCTCAGAAGAGGGCTTACCCGGCCTCGAGTCATGAGACGAGCAGCGCGTAGACGAGCGCCATTACCAATCCGTAGAGGGCGTGGTCCCATCACCAGGCCGACCGGGGTCATCCCGCCCCAGTTCTTGCCGAACAGTCCCGGCTTGGCCAGCCTGACCTCGCCTTGCTGCTCGCGGACAGTCTCGCCGCCCGCTCCGAGCGCCACCGGCTCGAGCCGCGGATGCATCATCCCCATCATCGGCATCCCCATGCCCCCCACCACCAGGCCATGAACCACCCCGATGACCAGACCGGCCAGCCAGCTCGCCGTCCCGAAGGCGGAGAAGAGCGCCGCGTAGACGATCCCGAACACCAGCGTGCCCATAAGGAGGTAGTGGATCACCATCCCGACCTTCTGGGCGGTGGACCGCTCTCCGGAGACCATCGATCCGACCACCAGGGGCATCGGGGGCATGTCGGTCATCCCCATGCGGCTCGACATCCTCATCATGAGCGTCATCACGATGGTGGCGACGAAGGCGGCGACTAAGGCCGGCACGATCTGAAAGGGCATCCCCCGCTCCTCTCTCTCGTTTCTCTGGTTCCTCGCTCAGGGAGGGAAAGCCCCCGGCTCCGGCGGTCCCTTCCCGAATAGTCGGATCTCCGACAGACGGCGAAGGCCTCCTCCCGCCCGGCGGCGGTTCCCCCCAGAAGCGAGATCGAGGAGGTAGAGCCGGTATGCCTCGAGCAGCCATCGTCGTCCTGGCAGACACCGAGACCCACGCCCACCTGGGGCGCTCAGCAACGTCCTCACGGCCGTCCAGGAGTTCAAGCAAGCGGGAGACGACCTCCAGCTCACCTTCGACGGAGCGCGGACCAAGTGGACGGCGAAGCTGGCGACCCCGAGCACCGGAAGCACCAGCTCTTTCCAGAGCTCTCCGACGTGGGGGGCCGGAAGCCACCCTACATGCCATCCAAAAGACGCCGAGTTGGCCCCGACCGGCGGGAAGGCGCCTCGGTAGGATGCGCCAAGGGGCGGGAGGGCGAGACGGCCACATGCCTGCCTCTGAGGGGAGTCGACGGAGAGGAGATGCAGGAGAACGGGCGCCGGTCCAAGGGGGTAGGCGAGGAGGGTTCCCAGGCAGGCCCGCTCGACCGCCTCTACCGCCCTTACCGGACATGGCGGCAGTGAGGTGGCCCTGAGCCCACCCACGGAAGGAGGAGGAGATGGCACAGAGCAACGGCGACGTGGCCCTGGATGAGGTGGCCGTGGAGCGGCTGCAGAGCACCCTGCGAGGCAGCCTGATCAGGCCCGGGCACCCGCGCTACGAGGAGGCGCGCAAGCTCTACAACGGCATGATCGACAAGCACCCGGCTCTCATCGCCCAGTGCGTCGATGCGGCCGACGTCATGACGGCGGTCGACTTCGCTCGCCACAGCCAGCTCCCACTGGCGGTGCGAAGCGGCGGCCACAATGGCGCCGGCCTGGGCTCGGTGGACGGAGGGCTGGTCATCGACCTCTCGCCGATGAAGGGGACCCGCGTCGATTCCCAGGCTCGCACCGTGCGGGTGGAGGGTGGCTGCACCTGGGGGGACATCGACCATGCCACCCATGCCTTCGGCATGGCCACCCCCAGCGGGTTCATCTCCACTACCGGGGTGGGCGGGCTGACGCTGGGAGGCGGGCTGGGCTACCTGACCCGAAAGTACGGGCTCACCATCGACAACCTGCTGCAGGCCGATGTGGTATTGGCCGACGGACGGCTGGTCACCGCCGGTCAGGATGAGCACCCCGACCTTTACTGGGCGATTCGCGGAGGCGGGGGGAACTTCGGGGTGGTCACCTCGTTCCTCTTCCGCCTCAATCCGGTGGCCACGGTGGTGGGTGGGCCCACCCTGTGGCATCTCGACCAGGCGGCCGACGTGATGCGCTGGTATCGGGAGTTCCTGCCCAACGCCCACGAGGACCTCAACGGGTGGTTCGCCTTTCTGACGGTGCCTCCGGTGGCGCCCTTCCCCGAGGAGCTCCACCTCGAGAAGATGTGCGGGGTCGTGTGGTGCTACACGGGGCGCGAGGACCGGGCCGACCAGGCGTTCGCCCCGGTACGGGAGTTCGGTCCCCCGGCGCTCTACGGGGTCCAGCCCATGCCTTACCCCGTGCTGCAGAGCGCCTTCGACGCGCTCTACCCGCCCGGGCTGCAGTGGTACTGGAGGGCCGACTTCGTGGACGAGCTCTCCGACCAGGCCATCGAGCAGCACCTGGAGTTCGCCTCCCGGCTGCCCAGCATGCACTCGACCATGCACCTCTATCCCATCGACGGTGCCGTCCACCGGGTGGGCAAGTCGGACACGGCTTTCAGCTATCGCGACGCCACCTGGTCAAGCGTGATTGTGGGCGTCGATCCCCAGCCCGCCAACGCCGAGGCCATCAAGTCCTGGGCCATCGACTACTGGGAGGCGCTGCACCCCTTCTCGGCGGGCGGGGGCTACGTCAACATGATGATGGAAGAGGGCCAGGACCGCGTCCGAGCCTCCTACCGAGACAACTACGAGCGGCTGGTGGAGGTCAAGAAGCGCTACGACCCCGACAACCTCTTCCACGTCAACCAGAACATCCCCGCCTCCTGATGTGCCCGGTTTGGGGTGCTCACGAAGGTAGCCGACCCTAAACCTGATGGGCAGCTGGAGGGGGAGGGCGGAAGGCCACCACGCCCTGCTCTTCCAGGGCCCGGCCCACCTCCAGCAGGAGGTGCTCGCCCCAACGAGGGCCGATGAGCTGCAGGCCGGGGGCCGGTTCCCCCGCCGAAGCGCAGGGCGCCACCAGGGCGGGGTTGCCCATCTGGTTGACCAGCGAGGTGAAGGCGGAGAGCAACCTCCGATGGTGATGGGCTTGCCCGTTCACCTCGATGAGGTCCTCCCCGATCAGCTTGCGGCTCACCGCCGTGGCGGGGGTGGCCAGCAGGTCCACCCGATCGAAGAGGGCCCGGGTGGCGTGGCGGAGTGCAGAGCGCCAGCCTTGTGCCTGCACGTAGGCGTCCAGTGTCACCTCTTGGGCTTCCCAGAGCCGCTTGGCCACGTCGGCCCCGTACTGGTCGGCCTGCCTCGGGAACCAGGGCCGGTGCACTACGCCCGCCTCGCCGTAGACGATGGGAGTCGCTTGGCCGGGAGGGTCGAGTATGGCTACCTCGACCTCCCTCACCCTGGCCCCACAGTCGCTCAGGCGGTCCAGCGCCCGAGCGAAGGCCTAGGCGACGTCGGGAGCGGAGGGTGTGGATCTCACCCAGGGCTGGGGGACTCCCACCTCAAGGGCCCCAAGCGGCGCCGCCCGCCCGGACTCCTCCACCGACAGGGGCGCCGACCAGGGGTCGGCCGGGTGGTGGCCGGCCATCACCTGGTAGAGGAGGGCCATGTCGCCCACCGAGCGAGCTATCGGCCCCACCGTGTCCAGGGAAGGGGCCAGCGGAAAGATGCCCTGCAGTGGGACCCGCCCGTGGGTGACCTTCAGGCCCACCAGGCCGCACAGCGCCGCCGGGACCCGCACCGAGCCGCCGGTGTCGGTGCCGACGGCCCCCGCCGCCTGTCCGGCCGCCACCGCCGCCGCCGAGCCTCCCGAGGAGCCCCCCACCGAGGCGCTGAGGTTCCAGGGGTTGTGGACCGGGCCCCACCAGGGGTTCTCGCTGGAGAAGCCGAAGGCGAACTCGTGTAGCCCGGTGCGCCCGACGATGACCGCCCCGGCCGCTTCCAGTCGCCGTACCACCTCCGCCGATTCCTCGGCCACCGCCCGATAGAAGCTCGATCCACAGGTGGTGGGGAGGCCTCGCTGGTCGATGAGGTCCTTGAGGGCGAGCGGCGCCCCCGCCAGCGGGCGGAAAGGCTTTCCCTCACCCAGTTGTGCGTCGAGCTGCCCGGCCCGTGCCAGCGCCCCCTCTTCCTCGATGAGCGTGTAGGCGTTCAGCTGGGGCTGCCAGGCGGTGCTGCGCTGCAGGTGGGCAGCAACCAGCTCCCGCACGGAGACGGTGCCCCCCCGCACCGCCTCCACCATTTGCACCAGGCTCTCAGAGGTCAAGGGAGCAGGGGGATGACCTCGTCGGCCACGCGCTGCATGGTCTCCATCTGCTGCTCCAGGGGCATGCCGGCGAAGTAGCACCGGGCGATGAAGTGCAGCGGCACCCCGGCCCGTTGGCGGATGTCGACCATCTGCTTGGCGACCTCCTCCGGTCGGCCGACGAGGGCTCCCCTTCGCAGGCGGCCCTCGGTGGCGGGATCGAGGGCGGGAGGGGAGGGAAGCG
>JALYHC010000198.1 GCA_030776765.1 Actinomycetota bacterium
GTCCGGTGACGAACTCCTCGATCTCCTGAAGGAGGGGCTCGGTTTCCCCCGCCCAGAACAGGTGGTCGGCGCCCGGCAGCTCCACGAACTTGGCAGCAGGGACCCGGGAGGCGATGTAGCGGCCCTCCTCGACGTTCACGTCCCGGTCGTCCCTCCGGTAGAGGAGCAGGGTGGGCACCTTGATGGAGGGGAGCACCGAGGTGACGTCGATCAGACTGTTCATCCTGAGGAGGGCGGCGGCCGCCCGGGGGCTGGCCGAGAGGCGCAGGTAGCGCTGCATCCAGGCTCGGAAGGCGGGATCTCCGGCCCGGCTGGGAGCGAGGTACTCGACCGCATCCGGGTCACCCCAGGTGCGCTCCACCTCCTCGATCTCCACCAGCCGCTCCTCCCATGATGGGGCCCAGGGGTAGTCCTCGGAACGGATCCGCTTGACGTAGGTGCCGGTCAGAATCAGGCCGTCGGTCCTCTCGGGATAGGTGGCGGCGAAGAGGACGCACATGTTGCCCCCCTCCGAATGGCCCAACAAGGTGGCGCTGGATGATCCCACCGCGTCCATCACCGCTCGCAGGTCGTCCATGCGGACCTCCAGGGGAAGCTCGTCGATGGGGACCGGGTCGGAGAGCCCGGTGCCCCGCTTGTCGAAGGTGATCAGCCGGGAGAAGGAGGCGAGCCGGCGGAGGAAGCGGGCCAAGCGGGGGTCCTCCCACATCACCTCGATGTTGGAGACCCAGCCGGGGACGTAGGCGAGGTCGCGGGGGCCGTCCCCGGTCACCTGGTAGGCGATGTTCACGTCGCCGCTCCTGGCGTAGTTGGTGGTGGGCACGCCGGCTCGATTGTATGGTCGCCCCACCTGCCGGCCCCGCCCGACACAGGGTCCCTTGACATTGCCGCCGGGCTTGGATATCTTGTTGGAGCGTTCCAATAAGCGTGGGACCGCTGGGGAGGAGGCGGCCAATCACAGTCGTGGGCGCCCTCCCGGCAGTTCCAGGGTGGGAGGAACCATGGTTGATCAGCGGGTAGCCCGGGGAGCGCTGGAGCCCCCCAAGTTCTCGGAGCCGGACGAGGAAGCCGTCCGGTTCTTCCACGAAGAGGGTTACCTCCTGATGGAGGGCGTGCTGGACGTCGAGAGAGACCTCGAGCCCGTGTTCGAAGAGTACGAGGCCCTCCTCGGCGAACTGTGCCGGCGCTGGCGGGAGCGGGGAGAGCTTTCCTCGACCTACGAAGACCTGCCCTTCCCGGAACGAATCGCCCGCGTGGCAGGGGAGAAGGGGGCCGCCTACCAGCACCCGATGAACATCTCCTTGACCCTGCAAGGCTTGACGGAGGACTCCCCCCTTCACTTGGGCCCGGCGGTCTTCAACCTGATCACCAGCCCCCGTCTTCTCGATGTGCTGGAACCACTGGTAGGCCCGGAGATCTCCTCGCATCCTCTCCAGCACGTCCGGATGAAGCCGCCCGCCCAGGTCGTGTCGGCGGCAACCGATCCCCACGCCTTGCTCGTGCAGGCCACCGACTGGCACCAGGACCTGGCCTTCCTCCTGCCGGAGGCGGACGACAGCGGGATCGTGGGAGCCTGGGTGCCCATCGTCGATGCCACCGTGGAGAACGGCTGCCTCATGGTGGTGCCGGGCAGCCACAGGGACGGCGTGCACGAGGTGTGTTGGACCACCGCCGACAAGAAGGCCTTTCGCCTGGCTCCCCAGCGGGTGCCGGAGGAAGCAGCCGTCCCGCTTCCGGTGAACCGGGGCTCGGTCCTGTTCCTCAACCCCTTCATCCTGCACGCTTCCCTGCCCAATCAGAGTGACGGGATCCGCTGGAGCTTCGACCTGCGCTACATCCCCACCGGCCCGCCCACGGGACGGCCGGGATTCCCGAGCTTCCCCGTCCGCAGCCGGTCCGATCCGGCTAGTGAGGTCAGCGACCCCGGGCACTGGGCGGAGATGTGGCACGAGACCCGCCGGCGCCTGGTGCGCAGCGGTGAGGAGCCGGTCCTCTATCGCTGGGCGGAGGTAGATGCCCGCACCCCGGGAGGTTTGCCCGTTTGTGACTGACGACGTCCAAGCCCCATGAGCCATCGAAAGGCCCATCGAAAGGAGAGACCATGAGATCGCAGAGTACGCCCCGGCTCCGATGGTTGCTCGTGGCCCTGGTGGGCTCGCTGGTGCTCGCCGCCTGCGCCCCCACGGCCGGTCCAGAGGGGACCACCGGGGAGACGACGCCGGCCGGCCCCGGCGAGGAGAAGAGCGTCGAGCCGGCTGCCGAGGCAGCCGAGGTGGTCAAGCTGGTGGCCTGGACGATCGGTCCCGACGACCCCTCCTTCCACCGCCGCGACAATCTGCTCCTCGCCGCCGAGCAGCTCAACGAGGACCTGGCCGCCGAAGGGTCCAACACCCAGGTGGAGCTGGAGGCCACCTTCGGGGGCAGCGGGACCGACTGGGGCGACTACAAGCAGAGGTTCGTGCTGGCCGCCCAGGCCGACCAGGCCCCGGACATCGTCTTCTCCACCTTCACCGACATCGCTCCCTGGAGCGAGGCCGGGTACATCAGGCCCCTCGGAGACCTGATCAACCCTGAGGAGGAGCCCTTCAGCAACATCTTCCCCAACCTATGGGAGGCCATGGAGTACCAGGGAGAGCTCTGGGGGATTCCCCAGGACGTGGAAGCCCGACCCTGGTTCTACCGCGCAGATCACCTGCGCGAGCTGGGCTGGAGCCAGGAGGAGATCGACGCCCTCCCGCAGCGGGTGCTCGACGGCGACTTCCTGATGTCCGACATCCTGGACCTGGCGGCGCAGGCCCAGGAGCAGGGCCTAGTCGAGCCGGGCAACGGCCTGTGGTTCCGCCCCGTGAACGGGGTGGACTGGTACATCAACTACTTCAACTTCGGAGGCGTGGCGCAGGACGAAGAGGGGAACTTGGTGCTCGACACGGAGGCCTTCCGCCAGGAGCTGGACCTGTACCACCAGGCGGTGAGCGAGCGCAACGTCACCAGCCCGGACTTCCTGGGCCAGGAGTGGCAGGCCTGGCAGACCGCCTGGGTCAACGGCGAGGTCTTCACGGTCCCGGCCGGTGTCTGGTTCTGGGCCGAATGGACCGACGTCTACGAGCAGCCGGTGGAGGAGCTGCAGGAGAACATCGCCTACACGCTGTACCCGGCGGCGGAGGAGGGCGGTGATCCAATCACCCTTTCCCAGCCGGCCGCCTACATGATCAGCTCCGACTCAGAGAACCCCGAGCTGGCCGCCGAGATCCTGGCCCGGGCCAGCACCATCCCGATGAACATCCGGCACGCGGTGGAGAGCGCCCACCTGACCATCATGCAAGAAGGGGCCGAGCAACCCGAGTACCAGCAGAACGAGTTCCTGACCGACGTCACCTACATGCTGGAGCACACCACCTTCCTGCCCCTGCACCTCGACTTCGGTGCTTACGACACCGCTTTGTGGCAGGCGCGCTCGGCGGTCCTGGCCGGGCAGTTGGAGCCGGAGCAGGGGGTGGAGGCGGCGGTGAGCCAGCTCGAGGCTACCGTGCCCAATGTGGTGATCACCGGAGAATGATCGAGCGCGAGACGGCGGTGCGGGGAGTGGTCCTCCGCGCACCGCCGCCCTGGCGGCGGGGGTTCTCGCTGCGGGCCCTGGCTCGCGAGTACTCCGTCCCCCTGCTCTTCATGGCCCCGATGGGGCTGGTGGTGGTGGTGGCCTTCCTGATCCCTGTGCTGCTGACCGTTTTCATCGGGCTGACCAACATGAGCGTGGCCACCGGCGTGGGCGGGTGGGACTTCATCGGGCTTGCCAACTTCCGGCAGATGCTGCGGAGCCCCTTCACGCCGCTCATCCTCAAGAACACGCTCTTCTTCGTGGCGCTCACCCTGCTCTTCAACGTGGGGCTGGCCCTGGTCCTGGCCATCCTCACCACACTGGTCCCCGACCGTCCGGGGACGCTCTTCCGCAGCCTCTGGCTCCTGCCCCGCATCACCCCCTCGGTGGTCTACATCATGATGTGGAAGTACTTCACCGCCGACGAGCCCTTCGGCATCGTCGCCCAGGCTTTCTCGATGGTGGGGATCGAGACCAGCAACCTGATGCGCACCAGCCCCTGGCTGATCATCGTCACGCTGAGCGCCTTCATCGGTGCCTCCCTGGGGATGATCATCTTCACCTCGGCCATTCGCTCCATCCCCAGGGACTACTACCTCGCCGCCCAGGTGGATGGGGCCTCCACCTGGCAGCAGGTGGGCAGGATCACCATTCCCATGCTGCGCTGGCCGATCATGTTCGTGATGGCCTATCAGACGCTCTCCCTCCTCACCACCTTCGAGTACATCCTGCTGGCCACCAACGGCGGCCCGGGCTTCTACACCACCGAGGTCTGGTCGCTGTACGCCTTCCACAACGCCTTCTCCAACTACTTCGGCAACACCCAGTTCGGGTTCGGCTCGGCCCTGGCGGCCGTCCTGGTGGTGATCGGGCTGGTGGCTTCCATCCTCTACCTGAAGTTCTTCCGCTTCGGGGCCCAGGTCCACCGGCCGAGGATCGAGGTGAACTGAGATGGGCGAGATGACGGCCGGAGCGCGGCGGGCCTGGCCGCTCTACTTGTTCTTGGCGGGACTCAGCCTTCCCATCTTCGTCATGTACGCCTGGCTGCTCATCGCCTCCTTCAGCGGGGCCACTCATGGGCTCCGTCCGGTGGGCGGCTTCACCTTGGCCCACTGGCGCTTCCTCTGGGAGCCGGTGGGCCGCAACTGGCCCAGCATCTGGGCCATCACCGTCAACTCGCTGGTCCTCGCCCTGGCGGTCACCGCCGCCCTGCTGGCCGTGTCCACCACCGCCGGCTACGCCCTCAGCCGCCTCAACTTCCCGGGACGGAAGTCCTTGCTCTTCGGAGCCATCATCCTCCACTCCTTTCCGGCCATCACCCTGCTGATCGCCCTCTTCCTGGTGCTACGGGCCCTGCGGCTCTACGACAATCTGGGCGGCGTGGTCCTCGTCAAGATGGCCCTGGAGCTGCCCTTCGCCGTGTGGCTGATCAAGGGGTTCTTCGACAACATCTCCTGGGACATGGAGATGGCGGCGATGGTCGACGGCTGTTCGCGCCTGCGGGCGTGGCTGCGGGTGATGCTCCCCCAGGTGAAGCCGGGGCTGGGGGCGCTGGCCATCTTCGGCTTCCTGAGCGGCTGGAACGAGTTCATCCTTCCCTTCATCTTCCTCCCCTCCAGCAACAACCACACCCTGGCGGTGGTGGTGCACGGGCTGGGCACCGGCACCCGCTTCGTGGACTATGGGCTGCTGACGGCGCTCTCGGTCTTCTACATGATCCCGGTGCTCATCTTCTTCCTGCTGACCCAGCGCTACCTGCTGAGCATCTACACGGGAGGGGTGAAGGCCTGATGAAGGTGACGCTTCGGTCGCTCTCCAAATACTTCGGTGAGGTCAAGGCGGTCGACGACCTCGACCTCACCATCCCGTCCGGGGAGTTCGTCGCCCTCCTCGGGCCTTCCGGATGCGGCAAGACCACCACGCTGTACCTGTTGGCCGGGCTGTACCGCCCCACCGGCGGCGAGATCCGCTTCGGGGACCGGCTGGTCAACTCCCTCAAGCCGCAGGAGCGGCGCATCGGTCTGGTCTTCCAGAGTTACGCCCTCTATCCCCACATGACGGTCTTCGACAACATCGCCTTCCCCCTCAGCCTCAACCGCACGCCGCGAGAGGAGACCGAGCGGAGGGTCCGCGAGGTGGCCGAGATGGTGGAGATCGAGTCGCTGCTCCGGCGCAGGCCCGGCCAGCTCTCGGGGGGCCAGCAACAGCGGGTCGCCCTGTGCCGGGCCCTGGTCAAGAAGCCCGACCTGCTACTGCTCGACGAGCCGCTCTCCAACCTCGACGCCAAGCTGCGGATGAGCATGCGATGAGAGATCAAGCGTCTGCAGCGGGAATTGAAGCTGACCTCGGTCCTGGTCACCCACGACCAGGTGGAAGCGACCACCATGGCCGACCGGGTGGCGCTCATGGAACGGGGGCGGCTGGAGGCCTACGACCGGCCGGTGGTGCTCTACCAGGAGCCCCCCACGCAGTTCACCGCCGGCTTCATCGGGGAGCTGCCGATGAACTTCGCCGAGGCGGAGTGTGACGGCGACGGTGGGCTGCGCAGCCCTGCCCTGGGGATGACCCGGCCGGCCAGGGCGGGCGGTCTGGCGTCCGGCGTCCCACCTGGGCCATACATGCTCGGGTTCCGCCCCGAGGACGTCGACATCGCCCAGGAGGGTGGAGACCTCGAGGGGCGCATCCGAGTGATCGAGCCGATGGGGCGCCAGGTGCTCTACGAGTTGCTGGCCGGCGAGACGGTGGTGCGGGCCTTGGGAGTGGAGACGCCCTTGCTCGAGCCGGACATGACCGTGAACCTGAGCATCCGCTGGCAGGCCGCCCACCTCTTCCACCCAGAGTCCGGAGAGCGAGTGGGCGCCAAGGCCGCCGCCCAGGCCCGTCCTCTCGATGGGGTACCGGGTGCCGAGGAGGCAGCTTCGGGGGGCTGAGACCGTATCTCTAAGTGGCGGCCAGCTCCACCACCTTGCCCACGTCCTCTAGCACATGGTCGGGGTGGATATCGGAGTCTTCCACGTCCCGGCGGCTGGTGACGCCCGTCAACACCAGGGCCGTGCCCGTCCCCGCCTGGCGGCCCATGAGCACGTCGGTCTCTAGGCGGTCGCCCGTCATCAACACCTCCCCGGCGGGCAGGCCCATGTGGTGGAGGGCCGCTTCGATCATGGCCGTCGAGGGCTTGCCGGCTACCAGCTCGACTCGCTTGCCGGTGCTGACCTCCAGGGCGGCGATGATGCCCCCGCAGTCGGGGATCTCCCCCTCTTCGACCGGGCAGGTGCGGTCGGCGTTGGTGGCCACGAAGCGGGCGCCCCGACGGATGGCCTGGAAGGCGATGTTCCACTTGCGGTAGTCGAAGGTGCGGTCGAAGGCGGCCACCACCACCTCCACCTCGGCCGGGTCGTCGACCAGCTCGCAGCCGGCTCTTTGCATCTCCTCGAGGAGGGGGTGCTCGCCGATCACGAAGAGGCGGGCGCCGGGCGCCTGCTCCTGCAACACCTCCACCAAGACCGATCCCGAGGTCATGACGTCCTCCGCCCGGGCAGGGATGCCCAGGCGGGCGAGCTTGCCGGCATAGGCGCGGCGATCCTGGAGGGGATTGTTGGAGAGGAAGGTCACCGGGCACCCTCGCCGGCGAAGGCTCCCCACCGCCTCCACTGCCCCGGGCAGCGCCCGCTCCCCCCTGTAGATGGTCCCGTCCAGGTCGAAGATGAAGCCCCGGTAGCTCATTTGTTCTTGAGGGGGTGGTCGGCTTCACTAAATGGCGGCCGGTTGGGGGCCGCCCAC
>JALYHC010000199.1 GCA_030776765.1 Actinomycetota bacterium
ATCGAAGGCTGCTCAGGGCCGCCCGATCAGCGAGGCCCAAGGGCCACGAGGCGTGTCTGGCGTGCGGGCGGTGGGACTCGAACCCACATGGGAAGACCCACCAGATCCTAAGTCTGGCGCCTATACCAGTTCGGCTACGCCCGCCGAAGCGCCACGGTTCGAGAGTCGAACCGAGAGATGTGGGCCGCGTGGGACTCGAACCCACAACCTCGGGCTTAAGAGGCCCTTGCTGCTTCCAATTGAGCTAGCGGCCCGGAGACATTGTAGGCAACGCCGCTACGCCATCGATCCATCCCATCACGGTATGGAAGAGGTGGGAGCTTCGGCGCACGTAGATCCGCACCGTCCCTCGGTAGAGGTGATTGGTGCGATGGCCGGTCCCTTCGGGCTTGACGAACGGCTTGATGAAGCAGCCGATGGGAATGCCGGTCTCGGAGCTCCACCACCTCTTGAGTTGCTCGGCATCCTGGCCGCCATGCAGGAACAGTTGGACGCCAAGGTCGACCTTCCGGTCGACTCCGAGTGTATCGAGCCAGCGAAGGAACACCTGAACGAGGCGAATATCCGAATTGGCCAGCTCGAGCCGGTTGGAGGTCTTGGAACCTTCCCCCCAGTACAGGACGACACCGGCCACCCAGAGTGGATCCTGCGACCTCGCGCCCACCTCGCTTCGCGCTCGAGCACGAATGTCGGCCACCTGTCGCTGTCGCCAGCTCATAGGGTCCCGCTGGGCCTGACTGGCGCGCCTGCGTCGGCTGTTGATGGCCGCCTGGTCTACCGCCATGTCGGAGACCCAGGCGGGCAGCGTGCCGGTAGGTACCCCGGTAGTTGCCGAAATCTCGCCGTAGCTCCAGCTTCGCCGACGAAGACAACGGCACAACAGGCGAAGCTTCCTCCGGCTCAGGCATCGTGCATGATCGATAGCCCATTGAAGCCAATGCGGGATGGCGGGTGCGTTACTCACCCCTCGAACATAACTCCTGCCTGTGACACGAAATGTCCGCTGCCAATCGGCTGTTCCCGGTTCACAAGACGTGGCACAATGCCACCACGGGCTGTGGCGCAGCTTGGTAGCGCACTTGCTTTGGGAGCAAGGGGTCGCCGGTTCGAATCCGGCCAGCCCGACACTATCCTGTCCGCGCCCGGCGGGTGTAGCTCAACGGTAGAGCTCCAGCCTTCCAAGCTGGTGACGAGGGTTCGACTCCCTTCACCCGCTCGACCGCCCCCTCTGCCCCCGTAGCTCAGCGGACAGAGCAGGAGCCTTCTAAGCTCTTGGTCGGGGGTTCGAATCCTCCCGGGGGCGCGGCAAGAACGTGGTGACCGTAGCTCAGCCAGGTTAGAGCGCCAGGTTGTGGCCCTGGAGGTCGGGGGTTCAAGTCCCCTCGGTCACCCTGCAACGACGAGGCGGCTTTCGGCCGTCTCGTCGCCTATCGGAGGAGTGAGCTTGGAGACGCAGGTACGCGAAGCGGGTCCCTTCGAGCGGCTGGTGACCCTGCACCTGGGGGAAGCGGACCTCGAGCGGGCCAAGGACCGAGCCGCCCGGAAGCTCTCCCGGGAGCTCAAGATCAAGGGGTTTCGGCCCGGCAAGGCTCCCCGCCGTATCGTGGAAGCCACTGTAGGGCCCGATACCTTGCGGCGGGAGGCCATTGAGGAGGCCCTCCCGGGAGCCTTGGGCTCCTTCCTGCGTCAAGCGGAGCTCTTCCCCGCCACCGCCCCCCAGGTCGAGGAGCTGCGCGACATCGACGATGGGGTGGAGGTGGACGTCAAGGTCACTCTCTGGCCTCGTCTGGAGGCACCGCCCGACTACCGGGACCGCCGGGTGACGCTCAGCGTGGGCGAGGTCACCGAGCAGGAGGTCGACCGGCAGGTGGACCGCTTGCGGGAGCAATACGCCGAGCTGGAGACCGTGTCCCGCCTGGCCCAGGAGGGGGACTATGTCTCCATCGACCTGGCCGCCAGTCATCACGGTGATCCGGTGGAGGAGGCCTCCGCCCATGATTTCCTCTACGAGCTGGGCTCGAACTCGTTCATCCCTCGATTGGACGAGGAGCTGGTGGGCCATGGCCGGGGCGAGATCACCAGGTTCAACACGGTGCTGCCTCAGGCGTTCGGCGATGCCGGGGGCAGAGAGGTCACCCTGCAGGTGCTCGTCAAGGACGTGAAGCGCAAGAAGCTTCCTGATCTGAGCGACGAATGGGTCTCCGAGGTCTCCGAGTTCGAGGCCGTCGAGGAGCTGCGGGAACGGCTGCGGGAGAACCTGGCCGAGCTCAAGAGGTCGGCGCTCCGTTCCGAGTTCCGCGCCAAGGTGCTGGAGGAGCTGCTCCACGAGGTAGACCTGCGGCTCCCCGAGACCCTGGTGGGAATGGAGATGGAGCGGGTGCTCCAACGGTTCGTTCGGGAGCTGGAGGCCAGGGACATCCCGCTTGAACAGTTCCTCGAGGCCACCGGCCAGAGCCAGGAGGCCTTCTTGGACGGCCTACGGGAGGAAGCTGAGCGCAATCTGAAGACCAACGCCTTGCTGGAAGCGGTGGTGGAGTCCGAGGGCCTGGAGGTCACCGGCGAGGAGCTCGACGAGGTGACGGCCGCACTGGCCAAGGGCGCCGGGCGCGACGTCGGTGAGTATCGCCGCGCCCTTCGCAAGGGCAATCAAGAACAGGCCTTGGCGAGTGATATCCTGAGGCAGAAGGCGTTCGAGGTGGTGGTGGAGGCCGCCGTACCGATCGACGTACAGGGAAACCCGATCGATCTCCGGGCCGTCACCGAGGCGGCCGAGACTGAAGAGGGTGGGCCGGACGAGGAGCCGGCCCGGCCGGCGGAGGTGAGTGAGCAATGACAGCAACCAACTACCTGGTCCCCACCGTGATCGAGCAGACCAGCCGCGGGGAGCGAGCCTTCGACATCTACAGCCGGCTGCTCAAGGAGCGCATCATCTTCCTGGGGACCCCCATCGACGATACGGTGGCCAACCTGGTGATGGCCCAGCTCCTCCATCTCGAGAGCGAGGACCCCGACAAGGACATCTCCCTCTACATCAACTCTCCGGGCGGGGTGATCACCTCCTTCCTGGCCCTCTACGACACCATGCAATACATCAAGTCCGACGTGGCCACCATCTGCATGGGGCAGGCCGCCTCCGCCGCCGCGGTGCTGCTGGCCGCCGGCACCCCGGGCAAGCGCTTCGCCCTGCCCCACTCGCGGGTGATGCTGCACCAACCCCACGGAGGCTTCGAGGGCCAGGCCACCGACATCGAGATCCAGGCTCGGGAGATCGTGCGCATGCGCGAGGAGCTCAACCAGATACTCGCCTCCCACTCGGGCCAGCCCATCGACAAGATCCGGCTGGACACCGAGCGTGACTTCTGGATGACCTCCGATGCCGCCAAGGAGTACGGGCTGATCGACGACATCCTGGTGCGCCGGCAGCTGGCGGCGGCCGTGGCCAGCTGAGGGCGAGCGGTGGCCAAATTCGGCGAGGGTGGGGATCTGCTGAAGTGCAGCTTCTGCGGCAAGTCTCAGAAGCAGGTCAAGAAGCTCATCGCCGGGCCGGGCGTCTATATCTGCGACGAGTGCATCGACCTCTGTAACGAGATCATCGAGGAGGAGTTCGCCGGCTCGGAGGAGACCTTCCTCACCGAGCTCCCCAAGCCCAAGGAGATCTACGACTTCCTCGACGACTACGTGGTGGGCCAAGACCGGGCCAAGAAGGTGATCTCGGTGGCCGTCTACAACCACTACAAACGAGTGCGGTCCGGCACCTTGCGCAAGGACGAGGTGGAGCTGCAGAAGTCCAACATCCTGCTCATCGGCCCGACCGGCTGCGGCAAGACCCTCCTCGCCCAGACCCTCGCTCGACTGCTCAACGTACCCTTCGCCATCGCCGACGCCACCGCCCTGACCGAGGCCGGCTACGTGGGCGAGGACGTGGAGAACATCCTCCTCAAGCTCATCCAGGCGGCCGACTACGACATCAAGAAGGCCGAGACCGGCATCATCTACATCGACGAGGTCGACAAGATCGCCCGCAAGGCGGAGAACCCCTCCATCACCCGCGATGTCTCGGGAGAAGGAGTGCAGCAGGCGCTGCTCAAGATCCTGGAGGGGACGGTGGCCTCCGTGCCTCCGCAGGGAGGGCGCAAGCACCCCCACCAGGAGTTCATCCAGGTCGACACCACCAACATGCTCTTCATCTGCGGGGGCGCCTTCGCCGGGCTGGAGCAGATCATCGAGAGCCGGGTGGGCAAGCGGGGGGTGGGCTTCGGGGCAGAGATCCGATCCCGTTCAGACGGTCGTCCCACCGAGGTGCTGGCCCGCGTGCTTCCCGAGGACCTGATCCGCTACGGGCTGATCCCCGAGTTCGTTGGAAGGCTCCCCGTCATCGCCACCGTCGACGACCTCGACCGGGACGCCCTGATCCGCATCCTGGTGGAGCCCAAGAACGCCTTGGTCAAGCAGTACGTCAAGTTCTTCAACCTCGATCGGGTGGAGCTGGTCTTCGCCGATGACGCTCTGGAGGCCATCGCCGACCAGGCGATGCTGCGGGGGACCGGAGCTCGCGGCTTGCGGGCCATCATGGAAGAGGTGCTGCTCAACACCATGTACGACCTCCCTTCCCGAAGCGACATCGGGCGGGTGGAGATCGATCGGCAGGTGGTTCTCGACAAGGTCAACCCCACGCTGGTCCCCCGCCAGGACGTCGAGGTCGAACCTCAAGAGCGCTCCGCCTGATCCCAGCTCCCCGGCCGGCCCCAGGCCCACGAGAGCGAGATGATTGCGCGGCCGGCCCACCTAACTAGTCACCTCTGAAGCCCCTGGTTTGACGCCTCGTTTCTCCCACAGCTAGTGATCTGCCCACTACTTTTAGTGGTACAGGGCTAAGCGGGAGGCGACGACCTTCGGTCCAACTCCGGTCACCCGGGCCGAGGCGAGCCAGTGGTGAGACCGATCCGCGGTGCCCCCCAATGGCTAGATCCCATTTAGGAGGGACATGCGCAAGCTGGTGATGATTGCGGCCGTCGTCCTGACGGTCTTCTCGGTGCCGATCGTGGCGCTGGCCTGGCACCCGACGGTGAGCGGTGACGTGATCTGCGACGAGCAAAGCGGCCAGTACGTGGTGACCTGGCGGGTGACCAACACCGACGGAGACCAGAACTGGAACCCTGAGGGCGAGACGATGACCATCACCTCATCCTCCCGGAACGTCTTCCCCGCGCGGACGCAGGTTCCCGACGAGGGCACCGTCTCCGCCGTGGAGAGATTCCCGGGCGGCCACAACGGCAGAGTCCGGATGAAGGTCACCGCCGTGTGGCCCTCGGACCAAACGGGAAGCAGCCGCACCGCCAGCGTGGAGCTGGCCGGCGCCTGCTCGGTCCCCGAGACCACCAGGACCAC
>JALYHC010000200.1 GCA_030776765.1 Actinomycetota bacterium
GCCGGCCAGATGAAGAACGAGTTTGTCTCCATGGTCAGCCACGAGCTGCGCACACCGCTCACCAGCATCGCCGGCTTCGCCGACACGCTGCGCAGCTCATGGAAGGACATCGGGCCCGAGGAGATCGACGAGTTCCTCGGCATCATCAACGAGCAGGCGGAGCACCTCTTCCAGCTCGTCGAGGACATCTTGGTGATACCGCGGCTGGAGGCGGGCAGGGTCCACTTGGAGCCGAGCCTGTTCGAGCTGAGGCCGGTCGCCTATCGCATCGCCGACCTGCTGTTCCCCACCGGTGGGGGCAAGGAGGCGTCGGTTTCGATCCCCGGCGGGGTGATGGTGTGGGCCGACCAAACCCGGGTCAAGGAGGTGCTGCGCAACCTGCTTGAGAATGCTCGCAAGTACGGAGGGGACCAAGTGGTGGTGGAGGGATCGCCGATGGGCGACAAGTACCTGGCGGTGGTCTCCGACAACGGGCCCGGCGTTCCCGAGGAGGACCGGGAGCGCATCTTCGATCACTTCGAGCAGCTCACCAAGGGAGACAGCCGCAAGGAGTCGGGGATCGGCCTGGGCCTGCCCATCGCTCGCAAGCTCGTCGATGCCATGGGCGGGGAGCTGTGGTACGAGCCGCGCTTTCCCACCGGGTCGCGCTTTTGCTTCACCATCGACCTCCAGCCGCCCTCACCCGATGAGGAGCCCAGCTCTCCCGGAGATGCTCGGCCCGATCAGGCCGCTTCCTACGTTCCTTCCTGAGCCGGACCGGCCATCGGACGGGTACGGCCCGACAGCTCCCAGGGCCCGAGCGTGAAACGGCTCTTCGTGGTGGCGCCCTCCTCGGCCTCCTCGGCGATCACCTGGGCCAGCACCGCCAGTACCGCCGCCACCTCGTACGGCCCGGCTCCCCCGGCAATGTGAACACCTCCCCCGCCACCCGCTGGGGCCCGGCCCTCTGAGGAGGGGGCCTCAGCCATCAGCGGGCTCCACCAGCTCCACCAGGGTCCCGGCCAGGGCCCTCGGGTGAACGAAGGCGATCCGGCTGCCCCGGCCACCGCCTCGGGGGGCCTGGTCGACGAGCAGGGTGCCCCGCTGCTTCAGATGGGCCAGGGCCACCTCGATGTCGGCCACCGCGAATGCCAGGTGGTGCAGGCCCTCGCCACGCTGGGCAAGGAAGCGCCCCACCGGCGTCTCCTCACCCAAGGGCTCGAGGAGCTGCACGAAGGAGCCCCCCACCGGGAGCATGGCCTCCTCGACACCCTGCTCCTCGACCACCTCCCGGTAGAGCGGCTCCACCCCGTACTGGCTCCGGTACTCCTGCAGGGCGGCGTCCAGGTCGTGGACGGCGATAGCGACGTGGTCGAGATTGATGAGCATCACTCCATGACATTATCGCCGGGCCCCCGCCCTCAATGGAGCCCAGGGGTAGCATCGGGACGAGGAGGTGTCCCCAATGCCTGCAGTCATCAGTGGAATCGCTCGAACTCCCGTGGGCCGCTTCGGCGGAGCCTTCCGGTCCTTGCCGGCCGTCGATTTGGGGGCTCGGGCCATCGCCGGGGCCCTGGGCCGCTCCGGCCTCTCCCCGGAGATGGTGGACGAGGTCATCTTCGGCCACGTCATCCAGGCCGGCGCCGGCCAGATCACCAGCCGGCAGGCGGCCGCGGGGGCCGGCATTCCCATGACGATCCCGTCGGTCACCATCAATAAGGTGTGCCTGTCCGGCTTGACCGCCATCGCCCTGGCCGACAAAGACATCCGGCTCGGGGAAGCCTCCTTCGTGGTGGCAGGCGGCATGGAATCGATGAGCAACGCGCCCTACCTCGCCCCCGGCATGCGGTGGGGGTCGCGGATAGGAGACGCCAAGCTGGTGGATGCCATGATGCACGACGGGCTGTGGTGTGCCTTCGAGAAGTGCTCGATGGGCGCCTCCTCCGACCGAAAGAACGCCGAGCTGGGCATCAGCCGCCAAGAACAGGACGACTGGGCGGCGGACAGCCACCGCCGGGCCTCGCAGGCCACCGAGGCGGGCGCCTTCACAGAAGAGATCGTCACCGTGGAGGTCGCGGGGCGCAAGGGCGAGCCACAGGCCATCGGGCGGGACGAGGGCATCCGTGCCGACTCCAGCTCGGACTCGCTGGCCCGGCTCACCGCCGCCTTTTCCTCGGACGGGACCATCACCGCCGGCAATGCCTCCCAGATCTCCGACGGGGCGGCGGCAGTCGTAGTGGCGGACCGGGGAGCCGCCGAAGCGGCCGGCCTCCCCATCCTGGCGGAGATCCTCGCCTACGGGCAGAGCGCCGGCCCCGACGCCACGCTCCATGAGCGCCCGGCGGAGGCGCTGCGAGTGGCACTCAAGCGAAGCGGGCTCACCCCGCAGGACCTCGACCTGGTGGAAATCAACGAGGCCTTTGCCTCGGTGGCGCTGTGGTCGGCGCGGATGCTGGACCTGCCCCACGAGAAGGTCAACGTGCACGGGGGAGCGGTCGCCCTCGGCCATCCCATCGGCGCCACCGGTGCCCGCCTGGTGGTCAGCCTGATCAACGCCTTGCGGCAGCGAGGAGGCGGCGTGGGCGCCGCCACACTGTGCGGGGGTGGAGGCCAGGGCGATGCCCTGGTCCTCCAGGTGACGAGTGGCTGACAAGCCGGACCGCAACCTCGCTCTCGACCTGGCCCGGGTGACCGAGGCGGGCGCCATGGCCGCCGCCCGCCGCCAGGGACGGGGAGACCCCCAGGAGGTCGACCGAGCGGCGGTCGACGCCATGCGCCAGATGCTGAGCACGGTCGAGATGGACGGCGTGATCGTGATCGGCGAGGGCGAAAAGGACCAGGCCCCCATGCTGTTCAATGGCGAGCAGGTGGGAAACGGCAGGCCCCCTCTGGTGGACGTGGCCGTCGACCCGGTGGAGGGAACTCGTCCCACCGCCCAGGGCCTCCCCGGAGCCATCGCCGTCATCGGGCTCTCCGAGCGGGGCTCCATGTACGCCCCAGGCAGCCTGGTCTACATGGACAAGATCGCGGTGGGCGAGCAGGCAGCCGGCCGGATCGACCTAGAGGCCCCGGTCGAAGAGAACCTCCGTCGGGTGGCCAAGGCCAGCGGCAAGGAGCTGGGGGAGCTCACCGCCATCATCCTCGACCGGCCGCGCAACGAGCCCTACGTCAAGGCCGTCCGCCAAGCCGGAGCGCGCATTCGTCTCATCCGGGACGGCGACGTGGCCGCCGCCATCGCCGCCGCCGTCCCCGACACCGGCATCGACATCCTCTTCGGCATCGGCGGTTCACCTGAGGCGGTCATCGCCGCCGCCGCCCTGCGCTGCCTGCAGGGCGAGATCCAGTGTCGCCTCTGGCCGCGAGACGACCGGGAGCGGGCCTATGCCAAGGAACATGGCCTCGACCTGGACCAGGTGATGACCACCCGCGACCTGGTCGGTTCGGAGAACGTCTTCTTCGCCGCCACCGGGATCACGGGAGGTGAGTTCCTCGACGCGGTGAAATTCTTTGCCGGAGGGGCGGAGACCCACTCGGTGGTGATGCGCTCGAAGACCGGCACCGTCCGCTTCATCCGCGCTCGCCACCGATTTGCCAAGCTGAAGGAGATCCTCGACGACTAGGGGGTGTAACCCGGGAGGAGGCCCACCCCCGACTACCCTTCGCGCATGGGCATGAAGCCGCAGGACCTGCGCAAGATGATGCAGCGCGTCCAGCAGATGCAGCAAGAGATGAGCGCCATCCAGGACGAGCTGGCCGAGGAGACCTTCGAAGCGAGCTCCGGCGGTGGGATGGTGAAGGCGGTCGTGCAAGGCAACGGCCAATTGATCAGCGTGCAGATCGACCCCCAAGTGGTGGACCCGCAAGACAGTGAGATGCTGGGAGACCTGGTGGTGGCGGCGGTCAATCAGGCACTCAGTGCGGCCCAGGGGGCGGCGGGCGATCGGATGGGTGACCTGACGGCCGGCCTGGGGCTTCCACCCGGCTTGCTGGGTTGATGTTCGAAGGGCCGGTGCAGCGGCTGATCGACGAGCTCTCCCGCCTGCCCGGCATCGGGAGGAAATCGGCCCAACGCTTATCGTTCCATCTCCTGAACGTGGAGGAGGCGGATGCCACCCGGCTCGCCCAGGCGATCCTCGACATGCGAGCCCAGGTACGCCTCTGCGAGCGCTGCTTCAACGTCAGCAGCTCAGAGGAGTGCTCGCTGTGCCGGGACCTGCGGCGCGACCCTTCCCTGCTCTGCGTCGTCGAGCGAGCCCAAGACATCATCGTGGTGGAGAAGACCCAGGAGTACCGGGGGCGCTACCACGTGCTCGGCGGCGCCATCTCCCCCATAGAAGGGGTGGGCCCCGACCAACTGCGGATCACCGAGCTGGTCGGGCGCCTGGACGAGGAGGGCATCAAGGAAGTGATCGTGGCCACCAATCCCACCGTGGAAGGCGACGCCACCGCCCTCTACCTGGCCCGCTTGCTCAAGCCGCTCGGTGTGAAGGTCACTCGCCTGGCCAGCGGGCTACCGGTGGGAGGTGACCTGGACTACGCCGACGAGCTGACCCTGGGAAGGGCGCTGGCCGGGCGTCAGGAGCTGTAAGGCCCTCTTAACCCTCCCCCTTGACGGGGGAGGGTTGCGGTGGGGGTGACTCAACTGGAAAGGGGGGGTCTACCCCTCTCGAGCCACTTCCTCGACGACCTCGCCGCCCAAGAGGTCGACCACCAGGGCGGCCGGGTCGCTGACCTCCTCTGGCGCCTCCAGCATGCGGTCCTTGTCCGGGACCTCCTCCGCCGAAGTGCCCGCCTCCCCACCGGTCACCGATTCCTCCACCCGGTATTCGACCCTCACCCCTCCTTGGGAGGTGGCCAGGACCTCGTTAGCGGTGGTCTCCACGATGGCCAGGAGGCGCTCATCCTGCCGAAGCTGCTCGAGGTGGAAGGGCAGGTGGGCCGGGACATGGAGCACGACGGTCGCTCCCTCCACCCCGCCCGGAGAGACCTCACGAAAGAGGGCGTGGCGGCGAGGGCCCGCCCGGTCCCTCACGCCGGCCAGTAAGGCCGGCCAGGCCGTCTCCAGCTGATCGCTGGTCAGCGCTGGTCCCGGTTCCTGCCCGTCAGAGTCGGGTTGAGGTGCCTCGACCGCCTCGACCTCGAGCCGGCCTCCCGAGCCACCTGCCGGCACCGCCTGCGCCAGATCCTCCCGCGTGTCGTCCTCACGAGCCTCAGGCTGCGGAGGCACCGCCTCTGTCAGGCGGCGCACTCGATCCTCCAGCCGGTCGAGGCGCGCCGCCAGCGAGGCGGCATCGATGGCCGTCTCGGGGCGGGTCAGCTTGAGCAGCGCCAGCTCGACCACCAGGCGCTCCTCCCTCCCCTCCCGTAGCTGGAGTAGGGCCTCTGCCAGCCGGTCGACGGCCCGCAGCACGTCTGCGGGCGCCAGCTGTCGGGCCGCCTGGCGCCATTCATCCAACTGGTCGGCGGGCTCCTCCGCCACCTCCTGAAGGTTGGGTGCATACTGGGCGAGGAACACCCCACGGAAGAAGGCCACCGCCTCGGCAACGAAGCGGCGCAGGTCGACCCCCTCGGCCGCCAGCCGCGACACCAGCTCCAGGGCCACCTTGGCGTCCTCTTGGGAAACGGCGGCCACCAGCTCGGCGAACGCCTTTGGCTCCGCCAGCCCCAAAGAGCGGTTGACGTCTCCCAGCTCCACGCGGCCGCCCTCCAGCACCGCCACCTGCTCCAGCAAGCTGAGAGCATCGCGCACCGAGCCGCGGGCGTGGCGAGCGATGGCCGCCAGCGCCTCCTGGGAGGCCCGGAAGCCCTCGGCGGAAGAGATCTCGCCCAGGTAGGAAGCGAGCAGCTCGGTGGCCACCGGGTGGAAGTCGAAGCGTTGGCTGCGGCTGCGAATGGTGTCGAGCAGCTTGTAGGGCTCGGTGGTGGCCAGCACGAAGTGCACGTGCTCGGGAGGCTCCTCCAGGGTCTTGAGCAGGGCGTTGCCGGCCGCCTTGGAGAGCATGTGCGCCTCGTCCAGGATGTAGACCCGCTGCGCCCCGCTCACCGAAGCCACCGTGGTGACGTTGACCCGGATCTCTCTGATGTCCTCGACCTTGTTGTGGGAGGCCGCGTCCAGCTCTATCACGTCCAAAGACCCGCCTTCGGTGACACCCGAGCAGGAGGGGCACTGGTTGCAAGGCTCGCCGCGCTTCCCCCGGTCTGGGCAGTTGAGCGCCTTGGCGAGGATGCGGGCAGTGGTGGTCTTGCCCGTGCCGCGGGGTCCGACGAACAGGTAGGCGTGGGCTACCTTGCCCTCCTCCACCTCCCGGGCGAGTGTGGCAGTGATGTGCTCCTGGCCGATCACCTCTGAGAACCGCTGCGGGCGGTACTTGCGGTAGAGGGCCTGGTACTCCACTGCCGGGATGGTACCAGTGGGCCGCGCCCGGACCAGCCCTCCGCGCGTGGCGGAAGGCCCCGGACCTACAATCCTCGCCGGTGAGCTTGCGACTGGGGATCGACCTCGACGGGGTGGTGGCCGACTTCAACTCTGGCTGGATCAGGCGGTACAACCAGGACTTCGGAGCCGAGCTGCGCAGCGATGCCGTGCAGGTGTGGGACGGCCTGCACGAGCTCACACACTTCCCGGATATGAAGCAGTTCTGGGCCTGGGCGCAGGGACACGGCGGCGGCAGCATCTTCCGAAGGCTGGAGCCGTACGAGGGAGCCCTCGAGGCGCTCCGGCGGCTCGACAGGGAGGGCCACGAGGTGGTGATCCTCAGCTCCAAGCCGCGCTGGGCGGTCCACGACACCTTCGCCTGGATCGCCGATCAGCGCCTGCCCACGTGCGAGGTGCACCTGACCGAAGCCAAGTGGCGGGTGCCGTGCGACGTCTACCTGGAGGACGCACCTCACCAGCTGGCCAAGATCCACGACTCGCGGCCAGAGGCACTGACGTGCAGGTACGTCAGGCCCTGGAACCGGCCGCTCCTCGGTGTGCGCGACGTCCAGGACTGGGACGAGTTCGTCGAGATGGTGACCGACCTGTCCGATGCGGGGACCAGAAAGGGCGTAGTAGCCTGAACCGCCGGTCCTTCCTCGAAGGGCAGAGCAGAAAAAAAATACCCGAAAACTCCAAGGAGAGCGGAACATGAGAGTGCGCAACTGGTCGGTGGCCCTCCTGGCGCTCAGCCTCACGGCGGCGGCCTGTGCGGGCGGCGGCGAGACTGCCCAGGAACCCACCACTGCCCTGCAGGAAGAACCGACCACCACCCCGGCGGAGGAGCCGACTACGGCCGCCGGGGAGGAGACCACCACGACGGCCGGGGAGGCGGAGGCCCAGGCCGACTGGCCGGACCGGCTGGTCCTCGGCCTGGTACCCAGCCGGGAGGCGGACGTGCTGGTGGAGAACGCCCAGCCGCTCACCGACTTCCTGTCCCAGGAGCTCGGCATCCCCGTGGAGGGCTTCGTCCCCCAGGACTACACCGGGCTGATCGAGGCGATGGGCGCCGGGCAGGCGGACATCGGGCTCTTCGGGCCCTTCGCGGCGGTGCTGGCCATGCAGCGCTACCAGGTAGAGCCCATCCTCATCTCGGTGCGCTTCGGCTCCGAGGTCTACCGAGGCCAGTGGTTCACCAACGACCCGTCCGTCTGTGAAGGGGAGCCGGAAGAGGACGAGGACGGCCTGCTCAGCTGCGAGGGGCCGGTGACCGCCGTCGAGGGGAACACGGTCGCCTTCACCGACCAGACCAGCACCTCCGGCTTCTTGTTCCCAGCCCTGCAGCTGATCGAGAACGGCATCGACCCCGAGGCCGGCATCGAACCCCTCTTCACCGGAGGCCACGATGCGGCGGTGATAGCCGTCTACCAGGGAGACGCCCAGTTCGGGGTCTCCTTCGAGGACGCCCGAACCACCGTGCAAGAGGAGTTCCCCGACGTCGGCCAGCAGGTGATCGTCTTCAACTACACCGAGGAGATCCCCAACGACGGTGTGACGGTGCGCAACGAGCTCCCCGACGACCTGAAGGAGGCCATCAAGGACGCCCTCCTGTCCTATGCGGAGACCGAGGAGGGCCAGGAGGTCCTCAACTCGATCTACGAGATCGATGGCTTCGCCGAGGTGAGCCCGGGGGTATACGACGTGGTGGAGCGCGCCTACAACCAGTTACAGGACCAGATCGAGATCTAAGGACGCCGCTTGACCCAGGAAGCGAGTGATGCCGCTCGGGCCATCCGCTTCGAGCACTGCTCGGTGGAGTACCCGGGCGGCGTCCGGGCGCTCCGGGACCTGACGCTCGACGTCTCTCCCGGCGAGTTCGTGGTGGTGGTGGGGCTGTCCGGGGCCGGGAAGTCCACCATGCTGCGGACGGTCAACGGGCTGGTGAGGCCGACGGGCGGGGACGTGACGGTGGGCGGTCGCAGCATCCGCCGGGCGGGCAAGGGTGAGCTGCGGGAGATCCGAGCTCGCATCGGTATGGTCTTCCAGGACTTCCGGCTGGTGAAGCGAGCCCGGGTGCTGACCAACGTGCTCATGGGCCGCGTCGCCTACGTGCCCACCTGGCGGGCGGTGAGCGGCTGGTGGCCCAAGCCGGACGTGGAGCTGGCCTTCCGGGCGCTGGAGAGGGTCGGCATCGTCGACAAGGCCTACGTGCGGGCCTCCAACCTCTCGGGCGGCCAACAGCAGCGGGTGGGCGTGGCGCGGGCGCTCGCCCAGGAGCCCAGCATCATCCTGGCCGACGAGCCGGTGGCCTCCCTGGACCCGGTGACCGCCCACCAGGTGATGCGCGACCTCTTGCGCATCAACCGGGAGCTCGGGATCACCACGCTCGTCAACCTGCACTTCTTGGACTTGGCCAAGGCTTATGGGGAGCGCATCGTGGGCTTGCGAGCCGGCGAGCTGGTCTACGATGGCTCGGCCGCAGCAGTGGGCGACGACGACTTTCGAGCCATCTACGGCCGGTCTCCCTCCTCAGAGGACCTCCTGGAGAGCCAGCCGGCGCTGTCGTGACCGACACCGCCACCCTCGCCCCGGCCGAGAGGGTCGCTCCCGCCCCCAGGCCCCGGGCCCCCCAGCGCAGCTGGTTGGTAACTGCCGTCCTGGCCTTCGTGGTGGCCATGACCTGGTGGTCGGCCGACCGGGTGGGCTTTTCCATCCCCGAGATGATCGACAACTTCCGCCGTGCTGAGCGCATCATCTCCGAGCTCTCCCAGCCCGGCTTCGCCTTTTGGCCGCGGGTGGTGCAGCCCTTCGTGGAGACGGTGCAGATCGCCCTGGTCGGCACTGCCATAGGCGCCTTGCTCGCACTGCCGGTGGCCTTCCTGGCCGCCCGGCCCACCACCCCCGGCCCGGTCACCTGGATCGTCGACCGCAACTTCATGAACGTGGTGCGCACGCTGCCCGACCTCTTTTGGGCGATGATCTTCGTGAGCGCGGTGGGCATCGGCCCCTTCGCCGGCGGCCTGGCCCTGACCATGTTCTCGCTGGCGGTGGTCTCCAAGCTCCTCTCGGAGACCATTGACGGCATCGATCCGGGGCCGGCGGAGGCCGCCGAGGCGGCCGGGGGCTCCCGGATGGAGACCATCACCCTGGCGGTGATGCCGCAGGTCCTCCCGCAGTATGTGGCTTACGTCCTGTACGTCTTCGAGCTCAACATCCGTGCCTCGACGGTGATCGGACTGGTGGGCGCCGGGGGCATCGGCATGGTGCTGGAGGTGCAACGCAAGCTCTACCGATACGACCGCGTCATGCTCATCGTGCTGCTCGTCTTCGCGGCGGTGCTGGTCATCGAACAGCTCTCGCAGGCTCTGCGAAGGAGGCTCGTGTGACCTCGCTGTACCTTCCCCGCCCCCAGCGCAGGCTGTCGCTGCGCCTTGGTGTGACCATCGCCCTCCTGGCCGCCTTCGCCTGGGCACTTTCCGGCCTGGAGATCTCTTTCGCCGAGCTGTTGCGCCTGCCCCGCCGCCTGGCGGTCCTGGCCGGCCTGATGTTCCCGCCCGACGCCGCCTATGGACGAGAGCGGGTGCTGGCGGCGATCGTCGAGTCTATCCAGATCGCCTGGGTGGGGACCCTGATGGGCGCCGCCTTCTCCTTCCCGTTGGGCCTCCTGGCCGCTCGCAACCTCTCCAGCTACGGCGGAGCGGTGGTCAAGTTCCTGCTGGCCAGCATCCGCGCCTTCCCGGAGATCCTGCTCGCCATCCTCTTCGTGCCCATCGTGGGCCTGGGCGCCTTCGCCGGTACCCTGGCGGTGGGCCTCCACTCCGTGGGCACCTTGGGGAAGCTCACCTCGGAAGTGGTGGAGTCGATCGACAGCTCCCCCATCGAGGCGGTCACCGCCTCGGGAGGCGGCCGCCTGGAGGTCTTCCGTTACGCGGTGCTCCCCCAGGTGATGCCCGACGTAGTCGCCTATTGGTTGTACCGCTTCGAGATCAACCTGCGGGCTTCGGCCGTGCTGGGGATCGTCGGGGCGGGGGGAGTGGGGGGAGTGCTCTTCAATACCCTCATCTACCGCCGCTACGCCAAGGCGGGAGCGGTGATCGTCCTCACCGTCCTGGTGGTCCTGGCCATCGACACGCTCTCCGCCTCCGTGCGAAGGAGGATCGTGAGCGGGGACAGCGGGGGCTCACTCATCTCCCGCCTCAGTGGTTACGCCGGCCGTTACGCGGCCCTGCTCGCGTCCCGCCGGGGGAGATGAACCGCCGAAACCGCCAGCTGCGGGAGGAAGAGGAGAAGCTGCTCCTCTCCCCGGAGGCGACTCTCTCGGCCGAGAGCCGCGGGCGGGAGGCTACCGAGGCGCCCGACGAATATCGCACCCACTTCGAGCGCGACCGGGACCGCATCTTGCACTCCAAGGCTTTCCGACGTCTCAAGCACAAGACCCAAGTGTTCATCAACCCCGAGGGGGACCACTTCGTCACCCGCCTCACTCATACCTTGCAGGTGATGCAGATCGGGCGGTCGCTGGCCGCCTCGCTGGGCCTCAACGAGGCGCTGACCGAGGCGATCTGCCTGGGGCACGACGTGGGCCACTCACCCTTCGGACATACCGGGGAGCTGGCCCTCAGCCCCTACGTCCCGGGTGAGTGGCTGCACGCCGCCCAGAGCGTGCGCGTGTTCCGGGTCCTCGAACCGCTCAACCTGACCTGGGAGGTGCTGGACGGCATCCGGGGCCACACGTGGAGGATCGAGCCTCCCCCCCGAACCCCGGAGGGCCGGCTGTGCCGCTTCGCGGACCGTATCGCCTACCTGACCCACGATGTGGACGACGCCATCAGAGCGGGGGTGCTCAAGCGCAGCGACGTGCCGAAGGGGGCCACCGAGGCATTTGGGGAGCCGGGGCGGGAGTGGATCTCCACCATGATCATCGCAGTTGTCGAGGAGTCGCTCGAGCAGGGTCGAGTGAGCATGGACCCAAAGATGCTGCAGGCCATGCACGAGCTGCGCGCCTTCATGTTCGAGCGGGTCTACGAGCGACCGGAGGCGGAGGCCCAGCAGCGCCGGGCCGTGGCCATCATCCAGGGGCTGGTCGATCACTTCCTCCGCAAGCCCGAGGACATCCCCGAGAGCTACCGGCACGAGGGTGCGCCGCTCGTCACACAGGCCATCGACTACGTGTCCGGTATGACCGACCGCTACGCCCTTCGGCTCTACGACCGGCTGTTCCGGCCGGAGGGCCTCGACTGAACGAGCCGGGACAGGGCCCACCATGGCTCGCTTGGCCCAGCTCCGCAGCAGAGCTGATGGAGACCCAGGAGTCGCTCGGCCGGGAGGTGGCCCAACCCTGGCGGCCCCCCTCAGAGGGGAAGCCGGCCATCGGGGGCTGCTTCGTGTGCTTCGAGCGGGGAGGGTCGGGAGGAGGACGCTCCGGCGAGCCGGGATGGTCGGCGGCGGCGGTGATGCAGGGAGATGCCCTGCTGGCGATCTCCACCGTGAGCGGCGTTTCGGGCGCCCCCTACCGGCCGGGCCTGCTGGCGCTGCGGGAGGGGCCACTGCTGGAGGCGGCGGTAAAGGCCCTGCCCACCCTCCCCGATGTGCTGCTGGTCAACGCCACCGGACGGGACCATCCCCGGGGGGCGGGCCTCGCCCTCCACCTCGGGGCGGTGCTGGGGATCCCCAGCGTGGGAGTCACCCACCGGCCCCTGCTGGCCCAGGGCCCATGGCCGGCACCCGATCAAGCGGGCGCGGCGACGTTGCGGCTCGACGACCGAGCGGTCGCCTCCTGGGTTCGCACCCGGTCAGGGGCACGCCCCCTGGTCGCTCACAGCGCCTGGAGAACCGACACCGCGACGGCCGCCCAGGTGGTGCTGACCGCCGTCCAACACGTGAGGACCCCGGAGCCCCTCCGTCATGCCCGAGAGCTGGCCCGCAGGGCACGGGCGACGAACCCAACGTTCTAGTGGCGCGTGGGGCGCGGCTATTTCCAAGGTTCGTCGTTCGGTCAAAGTGACGCCCCGCGGCGGCCATAACTTGGCGGTTCATGGGCCGGGCAGGTGAGGCAGCAGCTCGCGCAGGTCGCGGATGCGGAGGCAGTCCACCTCGGGGTGGTAGTCGTGGCGGTCGATCAGTACGGGGAAGATGCCCACCGAGCGGGCCCCCACCACGTCGGCTCCGTAGTCGTTGCCCACGTGGGCCGCCTGCCCGGGGAGGCAGTCCATGCGCTGCAGCGCCAGTCGGAAGATCTTCGGATCGGGCTTCTCCGAGCCCACCTCCTGTGAATAGGTGACCGACTGGAACAGGACTCGCAGCTCGAGGTCGTCGAGGGCGTGCAACAGGTCTTCCAGGGCATTGGAGATCATCGCCAATCGGTAGCCCCGCTCCGAGAGCGTCCTCAGCACCTCCCGAACTTCGGGAAAGAGGTGGACCGCGTGACGCCTCCGCTCCTCGAGGCCCCGAATCACCTGGGGGACCAGCCAGCCAGTGTGCTCTCTCGAGAAGCCGAGATGTCGAAGCGTCCTCCGGCCCTGCTCGTCCCGGTAGCGCTCCAGTGACCCGTGGTAGGCATAGATCTGATCACGGAGCTCGTCATCGACCCGCATGCGGGCGGCCTGGATCTCCTCGAGCGGGACATCCACCTGCTCGAGGTCATTCAGCACCTCCCGCCAGAGAGCGGCACCGGAGACGGCCCAATAGGCCAGCGTGTCGCCGTAGTCGAAGAAGACCACACTGAGGTCGTCCAAGCCTGCTCCCTCCGGTCGTTCCGAGGGCAACCCCGCCTACTTAGACCCCAGCCCGACCAGGTCGACCACGCGAGCCGGGGGCCAGAAGAGCTGGCCCCCGGCCTCAAGGTCTTGGTTCCGCACTCAGGTCAAGTGAAGATGCTCACTCCACCGGGCCCGACCAGCAGCCCCAAGATGATCAGCACGATGCCGACCAAAACGGCGCCCCGTACCAGGGAAACGATGCCCCAGATCACGAGGATCGCCGCCAGGATCCACAGTATGAGTGCCACGTCCAGCCTTTCCTATCGCTTGCGGGCCTTTCGAGGTCCGGGCTTTGGTTACCCGCTCTTCCTGTTCGGCAAACTCACCTAGCTGCTTGGGCCTGGGAGGCCTCCCGGATATGGGTGAGCGTACGAGAGAGGAGCCGCGAGACGTGCATCTGGGAGATGCCCAGCTCCTGGGCGATCTCGGTCTGAGTAAAGCCGCGGAAGAACCGCAGGGCGATGATCTGCTGCTCTCGCACGGGTAATTCTCGGATGATTGGGCCCACGCTCTCCAGGTGGTCGAACATCTCCAGCGCCTCGTCGTCAGACCCGAGCCGCTCGACCAGGCTGACGCCATCCTCGTCGTTCCACATGGCATCCAGCGACATGGGTGTGTAAGCGTGGACGCTGTGCATCCCCTCCAGAACGTCCTCCTGAGAGTATCCGGTCCGCTCGGCGATCTCCCGCACCGTCGGGGAGCGTCCCATCTCCTGCGACAGCTCGGAGATCACCTTGCCCGTTTGCACGCTGATCTCCTGTAGCCGGCGAGGCACGCGCACCATCCAGCCCCTGTCTCGGAAATGGCGCTTCAGCTCCCCGACGATGGTGGCGGTGGCATACGTGGAGAACTTGACGCCTCGCGAGCTGTCGAATCGGTCCACAGCCTTGATGAGGCCCACGCTGGCAACCTGCACCAGGTCGTCGAGTGCCTCGCCTCGACCGTTGAACCGGCGCGCCAGGTACTCCGCCAGCGGGTAGTACATGCTCACCAGCTCGTCGCGGGCGGACGCATCACCGGGGAGTCGGCCGAAGAGCTGGTCCGAGCGTTCTTCGTCTACGAAACCCACCGCTCTACCCCCGACTTCTCCACCGACGGCAGGCTAGCTGCCCGGTGGGTCAGGGATTCCTTCCCAAGCGGGGGATCCGCCCACCCCGGCGGGAGCTGAGGGCCTTGCGGAGCCGCAGCTTCAAGCCGTGATCGGAGCGCTCGAAGCGGGCCTCGTCCACTAGAGCGGTGAGCACCTGCCAGGAGAAGCCCTCCTCGATTCCCGGTGGAGGCCACTCGGGCACCGAAGCGTCGGTGGCCACGATCAGCTCCACGCCGGTCCCGTTCAGTCCGATGGCCAGGGTGAGCAGCGAGGCGGGCCCACTCCCCAGGAGCTGCGCACAGGCCTCGTCCACCGCCAGGCAGAGGTCGTCGATGGTGTCGTAAGGGAAGTCCATGCGGGCCGCCACACCGGCGGTCACCGAGCGCAGGATGCCCAGGTACTGGCGCTGGAATGGGACCGTCACCAGCACCGGAGCGTCCAGGGAGCCGTCTGGGAGAGCCATCGGTATACTCGGCAGTCCATACCCTCCGCCGCCTGGGGAGTAAACGCGGGAGCGACGAACATGGAGCTGAGCCTGGCATCCAGAACCGAGGGCCCGTGGTCGGTCGTCGAGGTAAGGGGCGAGGTCGACCTGGCCACTGCCCCCCAGCTTCGGGAGAGCGTGCTGGACCTCATCGATGACGGCAGCCACCAGATCGTGGTGGACCTGCGCGGGGTCGACTTCATGGACTCGAGCGGCTTGGGCGTACTCATGACGGCCCTCAAGCGGCTGCGAGAGTACAACGGCGACCTGGCGCTGGTGTGCCGGGAAGGGCCGGTGCTGAAAGTACTCAGCATCACCGGGCTAGACCGCGTGTTCCCCATCTATCACGACGTGGCAGAGGCAACCGCTTCCTGATAGCGGTGCCGCTCCAAATCCCCGAGTCCGGCTCCGCCCATCGCTTCCGGCTGGAGGTTCCCGCCGAGGCCACCTTCGTCGGCCCCGCCCGCCTCTTTGCGGCGGCCATCGCCCGCGAGATGCACCTGGAGGAAGGGCTGGTCGAGGACCTCAAGCTGGCCGTCTCCGAAGCCTGCGCATACCTGCTCACCCCGCCCTCGCCGGACGCCAGGCTGCTGCTGCTCGAGGTGACACAACTCGACGATCGCCTGGAGTTCAGTGTCTCCGAGTCGACCGCTCCTGGTGCCTCAACCGCTCACCTGGGCTTCGCCGCCTTGGGACCGGCTGACGTAGGCAAAGAAGCGGAAGGACCTTCGCTAGGACTGGAAGTGATCGGAGCACTCTTTCACGACGCCAGGCTTTCCCCTTCGGATGTCCGCCGGATCACCTTCTCGGTGGGAGTGGAGGAGGGGGCGACGGAGTGACGCCTCTCCCACCCAATCTGCTAGCGTGTTAGCAATACCACTGAGAGCGGTTGAGGCGCCACTCAACCGTCAGAGACTCGAGGAGCAGAGCCATGACGCAGCATGAGCACCATCACCACCAACCGACCGACCGAGAGGTAGTCGTCACGGGTGGAAGCAGCACCGGCGCCGGGGTCATCATCGGAGTGGTCCTGGCAGTGATCCTGGTGCTGTTCGTTGTCTGGATGCTGGCCTTCAACGGAGGCGGCACCGCCGTCGACGTGGTGCCCGACGAAGTGAACGTGACCATCGAGAACCAGGGCGGCGGTGAGGGCTCCGGCGGTTGAGAAACCCCTCTTCTTTGAGAAGCCCCGCCTCAGGGCGGGGCTTCTTGCTTTACCGCGTTTCCTCACTCCCTCTCGCGGGTATGAGCAGCCCGGCTGATGCATGAGGGATAGATCCGATGCTTGGACTGATCCTGATCATCCTGCTGGTGCTCCTGCTGATCGCCGCCCTGCCCAGCTGGCCGTACAGCGCCCGCTGGGGCTACTTCCCCAGCGCGATCCTGGCCCTGATCCTGGCCATCATCCTCATCTTGGTCCTGCTCGGCCAGATCTGAGCGGCCGGAAGCATCGCTGGACCCGACCGGCCCGGCCATGCTGAGCAGGGCGGGCATTCATCGCCTCATCCCCCGCCGGTTGCGACGCGCCGACCTGGCCCTGTTTCGCAAGATCGCCCTCACGGAAGTGCCGGTGGTGGGGCCCATCTTGCCACCCCTCAGTAGGGCCGCCGACTACTCGCGTCTCTGGATGGCTATCGCTCTGGCCTTGGCCCTGTTCAGTGGGCGGGCGGGGCAGCGGGCGGCCACGCGGGGCGTGCTGTGCGTGGCGGCCACGTCGCTCTTCGTCAACCAGCCCGCCAAGTACCTGGCGGGACGGGTGCGCCCCGATTGGGACGTGGTGCCAGAGGTGAGGCGCCTGCTGCGCGTGCCCGCCTCCTCCTCCTTTCCGTCGGGACACTCTGCCTCGGCTTTCGCCTTCGCGGTAGGAGCCTCCCAGGAGATGCCCGCCTTGGCCTGGCCGCTGGGGCTGCTGGCCTCGGCGGTGGCCTTCTCCCGCATCTACACCGGAGTGCACTACCCCGCCGACGTGCTGGCGGGCGTGGCGATGGGCTCTGCTTTCGCCGTCGCCTCCCGCCGCCTCTGGCCGGTGGAGGCCTCTCCTCCGCGGTAGGGGCAGCCTCGCTAGGGCTTCACCTGTCGACCCCGCACCCGAGGGAAAGAGGTTGGGGCATGGAGGTAGCAGAACTTCGCCCCGTTGTAGATGGAGAGCCGGGTGGTGCACTCCTCGCTCTGACAGACCCGATGGCTCTCGAAAGTCTGCGGTGCTTGCAGCATCGCGGTCACCCGGCTTCCTTTCACGACGTAGTCGTTCATCTGCAGCCTCCCAGCTCATTACCACCCTGCGTGGTGCAGCGCCACAGTAGGTCGTACGTCGACGAGTGGGAAGAAGGGTTCTCCCCTCCACCGAACGGCCTAGTCACTGCTTCCCTTCGGACCGATCTGCCCCCCGGCTAAGCTTTTGTTTTTGTTCTTGCAAAGGGTGGGGCTGGGGTGGTCATGCTCAAGACGATCGCCGTCATTGCCGGGTTCCTGGT
>JALYHC010000201.1 GCA_030776765.1 Actinomycetota bacterium
GCTCTGAAGTGAGAGGTGGCGCACGTCCCGGCCGTCGATCAGCACCTCACCCCGATCTGGATCGTAGAGCCTGGGAACCAGGTAGGTGATGCTGGTCTTGCCAGCTCCGCTGGGCCCGACCAGCGCCACCAGCTCTCCTGGATCGATGGAGAACGAGACATCCCGAAGCGCCCACCGGTGGGCCGGCGGGCGTTGCGGCAGGGGGAGCTCGAGCTCGCGCGGCGCCCACCAGCTGGAGCGGCGGATCGCCTCCAGTCCGGCGTGGCCGTCACCCTGATAGCTGAACCACACGTTGCGGAACATCACCGCTCCCCGCATGGGCTCCAGGTCGAAGGCGCCCCGGCGTCCCTCCGCCTCCACCGGCAGGTCGAGCACCTCGAAGACCCGTTCGAAGGAGACCATCGAGGTGGCGAAGTCCACTCGAGCATTGGAGAGCGCCGACAGTGGCCCGTACAGGTTGGTGAGGTAGGCGGCGAAGGCGACGATGGTGCCCACGGTGAAGTCGCCCCGGATCACCAGATAGCCGCCCACCCAGAACACCAAGGCGCTCCCGACGGCGCTCACCACTCCCAGTCCCATGAAGAACCAGCGGCCGATCAGCGCCCGCCGCACTCCCAGGTCCCGCACCCGGCCGGCCTCCTCGGCCAAGCGACGCTCCTCCAGAGGCGCCCGCCCGAAGAGCTTGACCAGCAGGGCCCCGCTCACGTTGAGGGTCTCGTTGAGGATGGCACTCATGCGGGCGTTGCCCTCCATCTGCTCTTCGGTCACCCGCCGCAGCACCTTGCCAACCCGGCGAGCCGAGTAGATGAACAGGGGGAGGAGCGCCACCGCCAGCAGGGTCAGGCGCCACTCCAGGCCCAGCATGATGAGCACGGTGGCCGCCGCGGTGACCAGGTTGGAGGCGATGGCGACGAAGGTTCCGGTGACCGTCTGCTGGGCGCCCACCACGTCGTTGTTGAGCCGCGACATGAGCTCACCGGTGCGGGTGGCGACAAAGAAGCGCAACGGCATGGCCTGCAGGTGAGCGAAGAGCTGCTTGCGCAGGTCGAAGATGATGCCTTCCCCCACCCGAGCGGACGCCCAGCGCTGGACGACCCCCACCACCCCGTTGACCAGCGGCACCGCCACCATGCCGAGGCCCAGCAACGTCAGCCGGCCCATGTCACCCCGTGGGATGGCGCGGTCGATCAGATCGCGCATCAGCAGCGGTGGGACGAGTGAGAGCAACGAGATCACCAAGATGGTGGCCCCGACCAGGGCCAGCAACACCACGTACGGACGCGCGTAGGCTCCCACCCGCCGCAGGAGCTCGCCGTCTACCTGCGGCCGGTCCCGCTTCTCGTCGTACTGCAGATACGACCACCAGCCGCCCGAATGGTTGATCGTGCCTCCTTTCCCTTGCGCCCGAAGCTACCGTTTCAGTCGAGCTCAACCGGGAAGGCCGTCACGGTGAGCGGGTCGCCACCGCGCAACACGGTGAGCGCCACCGGCCTGCCGATGACCTCGGCGCCCATCAGGCGCTGCAGGTCGCCTCCGTCCTCCACCGGCGTCCCGTCCAGCTCGAGGATGATGTCCTCCGGCCGCAACCCGGCCCGCTGGGCCGGGCCTCCCTCCACCACCTGCACCACCTCCATCCCCTGCCGGCGCTCCAGCAGGTCGGCGGCCCGGGGAGGAAGCGGGCGGGGCCCGCCGGCCACACCGAGAAAGGCACGCCGCACGCGGCCTTCGCTCATCAGGGCGCCCACGATCCTGCGGGTCGTCACGTTGATGGGAACGGCCAGGCCCAGTCCCTGCCCCACCCAGGGCCCTACCACGGCGGTGTTGATGCCCACTACCTGGGCGGCGCCGTTGGCCAGCGCGCCCCCGGAGTTGCCCGGGTGCAGGGAAGCGTCCGTTTGGATGACGTTCTCGACCACTCGGGCGTGCCGGTCGTTCTGGGCGGCCAGCGACCGACCCAGGGCGCTCACCACGCCGGCGCTCACGGAGCCGGCGAAGCCGAGCGGGTTGCCGATGGCCACCACCAGCTCACCCACCAACAGCGAATCGGCGTCCCCCAGCGTGGCCGCCGCCAGGTCGTCTCCCTGCACCCTGATGACGGCCAGATCCGAGAACGGGTCGCTCCCCGCCACCTCGAAGTCCAACTCCCGCCCGTCGGCGAAGGTGGCAGACCCGCCCATCACCTGCTGCACCACATGTGCCGAGGTGAGGAGAAAGCCGTCCGGGGTGACCGCCACGGCAGAACCGGCACCACGCTGCCTGGCCCTCGACCTCACCCTCAGGCTGGCCACCGAGGCGGTGAGCCGCTCGGCGACCGCCGTCACGACGCGCGAGTAGGCATCGAGCGGGTGCTCGCCGGCAGGGAGGGGCGCCTGCATCTGAGGGGTATCCACAACCGGCAGCCAGGATAGCAACTTGCAACCCGCAACTGACCGAACCGCTTCTCCGGACCGTCCCTACACTTCGCCCTGTGGAGATGGTGGCCGCCCTCTTCGTGGAGGGCATCGACTTTCGGCAGGTGGAGGCCGGCTCGACTCGCATCGACCTCACCGGTGTCTACTTCTCTGTGCCGGTCCAGTCCTTCCCGGCGTCGCTCGAGCCCCACCTGATCGTCCTCATGCGCTGTCCCGAGAACCATCCCGGGACCGGCAACCTCGAGGTGGTGTTCCGGCGGGGTGAGGAGGAGGTGGCCCGCAACCTGCAGCCCTTCATGGTCGAGCCGGGAAAGTTCGGCTACCGGCTGGTCCGGGGACAGCTCGAGTTCGCCGAGCCGGGCACCGTCGAGGCCCACTGCACCATCGAGGGAAGCGGCCAGACCATCGTGGTGCCGCTCACTGCCCTAGCGGCCTGATGTGATCCCGTTCTCCTCCAGGAAGCGCAGCACCTCCCCTACCAGCCGCTCCCCAGCCAGCAGCTCCGGATCGTTGTGGCCGGCACCGGGGATCACCACCAGCCGCTTGGGACCAGCCGCTGCCTGGTAGACCCGACGGCTCTGGGAGGGAGGCACGATGCCGTCCTCGCTCCCGGCTACCACCAGCACCGGAGCATCCAGGGCCCCGATCCGTTCAAAGGACGGATAGCGGTCCCGAAGCAGGAGTCGCACCGGCAAGTATGGATAGTGGAGCGCCCCCACGTCGGCCAGCGACGTGAAGGGTGAACGCAGCACCAGGGCGGCGGGTGGCACCTCTTGGGCCAGGCCCAGCGCCACCGCCGCACCCAGCGACTCGCCGAAGTATACGATCCGCTCCGGATCCACGCCGGGCTGGGACACGAGACCGCTCACTGCCGCTCGGGCATCCATCGCCAAACCCCGCTCCGAGGGGCGCCCCGGGTTGCCTCCGTAGCCGCGGTAGTCGAACAGCAGCACCGACAGACCCGACTCCGAGAGCGCCTCGGCCAGCGAAGAGCGGTGTGCTCGGTGGCCGGCGTTGCCGTTGAAGACGATCACCGCCGCCCCGTCCCCCCTTCCCGCCGGGGGCACGAACCACCCCCACAGCCGCAGGCCGTCTTCCGTGAACAGCTCCACCTGCGAAGCCCGGGGCAGCACCGCCGAGGCGGCCGGCACGTGCGTCCCGAGGGGCAAGTAGATGAGCCGCCGCTGCAGCAGCCAGAGGCCCGCCACCACGGCTGACAGCGCCACCACCAAGGTGATCAGCGTCCTGACCATACGCCCTCCATCAGGACGAGGGCTAGGGGGTGCCTTCCTGCCGGTAGGCCTGCAGGGCGCCCTGCTCCACGTCGGGTCGCAGCCATAGCGAGACATGGGCCGGCTGCATGGTGTCCCGGACCACGGTCAAGAGGTCGCCCACCAGGTGGTCCAAGTCGGCGTCGTGCCGGAGCTGCTCACTGAAGGCCTGCAAGGTGCGGGCGGCGTCGTACTTGCGGCGATAGAAGTTCCGGTCCACCACCGCCTGCACCCGCCGGCGAGCCGGCTGGAAGCTCAGGGTGACCAGCGCCGTCGAGCCAACCAAGGCCACCTCGGTGCCCAGCACTCCGGTCCCCCCGAAGAGGGCGCCGAGCAACCTTCCCAGGACCACCACACCCAGAAGGTACACCAGCGCCACCAGGGCAGTCAGTGATCCATACACCAAGGCCCGATTGATCAAGACGTCGATCTCCCACAACCGGTAGCGCAGCACCGAGAAGGCGATGGAGAGGGGGAACAGCAGCAGCGCCACGGCCAGGATGGCGAGCAACAGCAGCTCGTACACCGCGGCCACCTCGTCGGTGACCACCGCCAGGTCCAGCATCCCCGAGCCGAGCTGGGGATCGAAGATGGAGAGCAGGAGGAAGGCGGAGACGGCGGTGGTGAGGGCGAAGACCACCAGTCTCGTCTGGCGCCGCTCCTCGGGGCCGGAGACCAGCGTGAAACGGTAGATCTGAGCGAACACGCCAGTGGCCAGCCATCCCACCACCCACAGCCCGTCCAGCGGCTCCGCCCATCGGCTGACGTTGAAGACGGAGGCCGGAAGCAGCGCCCAAAGCGCCACATGGGCCACCAGTGCGGCGCCCAGCCAACGCGACCAGCGGGGCACGAAACGCCCGTCGGGGATCAGGTAGGTGGCCAGGACCAGCGACACGGCGGCGACCGACCTCCCGAACTCCGCCCAGGGAGGGGCGGCCACCCCCACCAGCTCCACCAGGCGGGCCCACTGCGGGTACTCCTCGGTCACCATCGCCAGCGGGGCGAACAGGGCTGCCCCCAGGGTCACCAGCATCAGCGAGACCAGGATGATCATCCGGTCGGCCGACTTGAGACCGAAGATCACCACCCCGGTGACCGCGAAGACCAGCATCCCGACGACCC
>JALYHC010000202.1 GCA_030776765.1 Actinomycetota bacterium
CCGAGGGCCCGGAACTCCTCGTCGACTGCCCCTCCGCCCAGCCCCAGGATGAGCCTGCCCTCCGACAACCGGTCGAAGGACTCGGCCATCTTGGCCAGGACGGCAGGATGGCGATGGGGGACCGCCAGCACCCGGGTGGCCATCCGGATCCCCCGGGTGGCCGCCGCCACCCAGGAGAGCATCGTCCAGGGCTCGTAGGTGGGAGACCGCCCATGGAGGTGGTCGGACGCCGAGACGAAGTCGAAGCCCAGCTGCTCGGCTCTGCGGCCCTCGGCGACCGGATCGGCGCCCGAGCCGGCCGAGGTCGAGAGGCCCAGCCCGAACAGGATCCCCTGCGGTCTAACGCTCTCCATCAGCAGCTCCATTAGTTGAGGGCTCAAGTATCATCCTAGACGTTAGATACTTGAGGGCGCAAGTAGCTACTAGGGTGGGCACGTGGACCGGTTGACCGATACCGAAATGCGGGCCTGGCAGGGGCTCCTCCACAGCCACCACCAGGTGATCCGCACCCTGGACCGAGAGCTTCGGGAAGAGCACGGGCTGTCTCTGGCCGCCTACGACGTCCTCCTGCGCCTGGCCCGGGGGCCCGAGAAGGGGCTCCGGATGACCGAGTTGGCCGAGCGGGTGATGCTCTCCCCCTCAGGGGTGACCCGAACCGTCGACGGGCTGGCCGCCAAGGGGCTGGTGGTGCGGCAGGCCGACCCCGAGGACGGCCGGGTGGCGCTGGCGTCTCTGACCCAAGAGGGACGACAGGCCCTACGGGAGGCGGCTCGCACTCACCTGCGGGGCATCCGGGAGCACTTCACCGGGCGGCTCTCGGAGGGTCAGCTCCGCAACGTCGCCTCGGCGCTCGAGGCCATCACCGGACCGCACATCGACCACTGAGACCTCGAATCCTGCCAGGAACGCGCAATCTGACGGCGGAATCGCCTGTGCGTGGGCCCCCGTGACCCGGAGCGTCGAGGATGAGGACCTGGGTCTAGCCGGTGACCTCGAAGGTGGTGAACATCCCCTCCCGGAAGTGGCTCTCCACCGTGCCGTCCGGTTCCTCCTCAACGATGTTGCACAAAAGGATGTAGCTGCCGGGTTCGAGGTGGAAGGTCCCTTCGCAGGTCGTGCCGGCGGGGAAGGGTTCGATCTCGCCCACCTCTCGATCGGCGATGGCCTCCTCGTCCACCGCCCCCTGCTCGGTGAGCGGAAGCTCGGCCGGGTCGTCGCCGCGCACGATGACCAGCTCGTGGGGCTCCTCGCCCGCGTTGCCGGCCACGAAGGTGATGGTCCCCGCCTCGACCGACGAGGTCTCGGGAACGATGCTCCATTCGTCGAGCTGTACCGCCACCTCCTGATCGGCGGAGGCAGGATCACCAACCGGCTCGCATTCGGCGACCCCCGTGGCCGTACCGGTGGCCGTCGCCGTCCCTGCGCCGGTGGGCGACCCGGTGGCAGCGGCGGTCGGCGAGCCGGTGGCGGCACCGGTCGGCGAACCGGTAGCAGTACCGGTGCCGGTGGGCGAGCCACCTCCTCCTCCGATGGTTCGCACATCGGCTCCGTCATCTCGTGCGCAGGCGGCGGAGAGCAGAAGCAGGGCCACCACGATGAGCACACGGGGGCTGGTCATGAGACGCCTCCTGGAAGCTGTTAGGAGAGCCTAACAAATGACGTAAAGAAGCCCAAACCCACTGCACGGCAGGTGGGTTGGCCAGCAGGCCCAGCAGCCCGATCCATACTGCGTGCAGCACCCATGTGGACCGACCGCCGCCCCGGTAGTCGGGAAGGAGAAGGCGCCAGGCGCGATAGAGGGGGTTGGACGTCTCCTCGAAAGCCACCACCCAGGTGAGGCGGCCCAACACCCCTTCCACCAGCAAGAAGGCGTACGAGGCCGAGCCCACCAGCAACGCCAGCAGCAGCCACGGACGGACCCGGGGAAGCCGGCCCGCCCACCAAGCCACCGCCAGCACCGCCGCCGGCAGGACCACCACCACCTGCCGTCCCGGCCACCACCATCCGTGCATGGTGAGAGCCAGGAAGGTGGCCGCCAGCCAGCCGGCGCCGAGCGGAAGGGCCAGCGCCTTCCACCCGGCCGGCCGGCGACGCAAGAGGGCGGCCACTGCCGGCACCAAGAGCAGGTACCCCGGCTGCCAGGCGGCCAGGCCGAAGGTGCGGTCCATCAGCAGACCCATCAACCGAGTGCTACGCCCCCACAGATCGGGGGTGAAGCCGATCGCCCCCCATTCACCGCCGGCGAAGTGGTCCCCGGCCGCGTACGGCGTCCAACCGCCGTAGAGCGCCTGATGGGCCGCCAGGTAGATCGCTCCCGCCACCGCCATGGCCGAGGCGAAGGGTACGACCAGGAGAGGGTCCCCCCTCTTCTTCATGCGAGCCAGCCCCAGCAGGGCCAGGACTGCGGCCACAGGCACGTACTTGACGGCCAGCCAGGGAAGCGCCACGACGGCAGCCCCGAGCCCGGTCACGCCCGCCGCCCCCAGGGGACCGGTGAGTGCGGTGATAGCCGCTGCCACCGCCAGGGCAGCGGGCAGCTCCGGGTAGACCTGGGTGCCGTAGACCGCCAGCGGCGGTGACAGGGCGAAGGTCGCCACCACCAGGAGCGCCGTGGTCAGGGGGACCTCCAATCGGCACACCGCCGTCCACGCCAGCAATGCCGCCAAGGCCCCCGTCATGAGAGCCATGCTCACCTTGGCCCCCACCCAGCCACCGAGAGCGACCGGCACGGCCAGCAGCACGGGCAGGAGGGGATCGTGGGGGCTGACGCGCCGGCCTCCTGGCAGCATGGCGGCCTGCACGGGCAGGGGTGCCTCGTGGAAGGGCCGGTACCGGCCCTCGGACCGCTCGTCGGAGATGTCGAGGTCGCCGTCCTCCCCCAGGCTGAGAGCGGTGAGCAGGTACTGGGG
>JALYHC010000203.1 GCA_030776765.1 Actinomycetota bacterium
TGATCGCGCTGGGCTTGGCCTTCGACGTCGGCCGGTGGGCCAGCACCTGGAGGGAAGCCGCCTTCGCCGCCGACGCCGGGGCCCAGGCAGGGGCGAGCATGCTCGACGAGCAGGCCGCCTACGACGGCCGAGTGCAGCTCGACCTGCCCCCGGCCGAGGTGGTCGCCACCGAGGCCGCCCTTGCGGCTCGGCCCCGTCCCGGACGACGCGTGCTGGCGGAGGTCCGGCTCACCCGGCTCTGCGTCACCGTGGAGCAGCTCTTCCGGCCCACGCTGCTCCGCTCGGTGGGCATCGGCGAGACGGCGGTGAGGGCCTCGGCCTGCGCCGCCCCCTGGCGGGGGTAGTCTCCACGGCATGATTGAGGTGCGCCGTGACCGAGATATCCACCGGGAGGAGGGCGGGTGGTTCACCGCCCGCTGGCACTTCTCCTTCGACCGCTATCGGGACCCCCAAAACATGGGCATAGGCCCCCTGCGGGTGTTCAACGACGACCGGCTGGTGCCGGGGGCCGTCTGGCCGCTCCACCCTCATCGGGACATCGAGGGGCTCACCTACGTGGTCGAGGGGAGCTTCCGCCATGAGGACGACCAAGGCAACGACGGGGTGCTCCCGGCCGGATCGGTGCAGCGGATGACGCTCGGCTCGGGGGCCTGGCACTCCGAGCAGAACGCCTCCCAGGCCGAGCCGATGCGCTTCATCCAGATCTGGATCCTGCCCCACACCGCCGACCTGCCCCCGTCGTGCGAGCAGCGGGTGTTCACCGAGGAGGACCGAACCGGCCAGCTGCTCGAGGTCTTCTCACCGAAGGGGGGCCCGGGCGTCGAGGTCCACGGGGACGCCTCCGTCTACGTGTCCCGCCTACCGGCCGGCGATCGCCTGAAGCACGACTTCGCCGCCGGGCGGGGTGGCTACCTCTACCTCATCGAAGGAGAGGTGTCCCTGAACGGCCAGCTCCTCCACACCGGCGACGCTGCCAAGATCTCCGGAGAGGCGATGGAGCTGGAGGCGTCCGCCGACTCGGAGCTGATCCTGGTCGATGTGCCGCTCCACTACCAGCCGGTGGGAGTGTGGGCCCGCTGACCCCCGGCCCCTACTAGGACAGGGCTAGGCCTCGGCGGCCGGCAGGGTCAGCTCGAAGACGCTCCGCCCATCCAGGTAGCCGTAGACGAGGTCCCCGGCCATCAGTCGGGCCAGCTGGCGGGAGACGGTGAGGCCCAGGCCCACCGAGGCGGGCTCGTTCCAGCCCAGCCGGTAGTAGGGCTCGAAGATGCGCTCCCAGTCCTCCTGGGGGATGCCGCGGCCATCGTCGCACACCACCACCCGCACCCGGTCCTCGTCCTGTCGCACCGTCACCTGGATCCGCTCCCCTCCATAGCGGACGGCGTTGGTGATCAGGTTGCGCAGCACCTGGCGGACCCGCGTGGGGTCGGCCCAGGCCCGGGCGCTTGCGTCTCCCACCTCGACCCGACGGCGGGCGGCGGCCGGCAGGGCCGACACCACCTGGACGGCCTGCTCTCGCACGTCCAGCTCCCTCGGCACCACCACGATCTTGCCGATGTCGGCCCGGGCGGCCACCAGCAGGTCCTCGACGATGTTGGCCACCTCCACCGCCTGGGCGGCCACCAGCTCGACCAGCTCCCGCGCCTCCTGAGGGGACAGGCCGTCCCAGCCGTCTCGCAGCTCCTGGGCCAGGCCCACAACGGCAGTCAGCGGCGTGCGCACCTCGTGGCTCACCGAGGCGACGAACTCGTCCTTGGAGCGCACCAGCTCCTCCAGCCGCCGCTCGGTCCGCTTGTGCTCGGTGATGTCCTGCAGCATCCCCTCGTAGTAGATGATCCTCCCATCGAGGTTGCGCACCGCTCGCGAGCTGTCCTGCACGCAGATGACGCTGCCATTTCGTCTCTTGAGGTGCAGGGCGTCCCGGCGAAGCACCCCTTCGCGCTCCAGCTGCTCCTTCCAGACCACCCGCTCTCGGGGGTCGACGTACAGGTCCTCCGCCCGCAGGCGCCGGAAGCTCTCGAGGTCGGGGTAGTCCAGTAGCTCCAGCAGCGCCGGGTTGGCCTCGAGGATCTCTCCCTCAGGAGTGGTGCGGTAGATCCCTACCGGGACGCGGTCGAAGAGGCTGCTATAGCGAGCCTCCGCCTCCACGGCCGTCTGGTCTGCTGTTGACAAGCGCACCTCCGGCCGCAGCCTCGGCGGCTTCCAAGCGGCCCTGCTCCCGTTTCAGCCAAGGTTTCGGAACGTCGGCCATCTTTCTTGAGCACCTCCTCGTGCCCGAGAGAGGCGTCTCTACCACTCGGTGAGCTTCCAGATCTCCGGCTGGCGTGGGGCCCCCTCGTCCCCACCGATCTCGGCGAAGATGCTCACTGCCTGCTTGAGATGGCCCATCGCCTCCTCCACGCGGCCCGCCTGACGCAGCAGGTCGGCCAGGTTGTTGTGGAGAGCAGCTTCCCGGTGGCGGTCCCCCTGGGTGACGCATATCACGAGCGCACCCTCGATGAGCTCGATGGCGGGCTCCAGTTCCCCTGCGGCCCCCAGGGCCAGGGCCAGGTTGTTGAGGGCGGCGACTCGCGCACTGCCCTCGTCGAGGAGCTCGGCCACCGCCACGCTACGTCGGAGGTGCTCCTGGGCAGCCTTCTCCTCCCCGCGGTTGGTGGCCAGGATCCCCAAGATGTTGTGGGCCTGGGCAAGCGCCGCCCGGTCGCCCGACCCCAGGGCCAGCGAGAGGGCCTCCTCGGCCAGGCCCCGTGCCCTACCTGCCTGCCCGAGACGCTGGGCGGCCAGGCTCCGATCTGCCAGCACCCTGGCCCGCTCGGCTTGGCGCCCCTCGTCGCCGAGGGCCTCCAGTGCCGCCTCCAAGTGCCGCTCGGCCATCTCCCACTCCCCGCGTCGCTGGGAGAGGCTCCCCAGCTTGTGCTCGATGACCCATAGGTCGCCCGGTGAGGAGGAGGCGGCGGCCATCTCGTAGCTCACCTGCGCCGGTCCGTAGTCACCTGAGAGCGTCTGCAAGTCGCCCATCGCCTCGTGCAGCCCGGCGCGATCGGGGTGGCCCAGGGCCAGCGCCGAGCGGAAGTGGTCCAAGGCCTCGGCGTTGGCGTACAGGCTGCGCGCCTGGTCTCCGGCCAAGCGGTGGTACCTGGCCGCCTCGCCGTCGTGCCCGCTCAGGCGGTAGTGGAGCGCCACTCGGGCGGCGGGGACGGGGCGGTCGCCGGCGGCGCGGGCCCCGACGAGCAACCCTTCCGCCACGCGACGATGCAGCAGCCGCCTCCGCGCCAGGCTGGCGTCCTCGTAGACCAGCCGGCGCAGGTGCTCGTGGCTGAAGTCGAAGCTCAGCAACTGCCCCTCGCCGCCTCCCAGCTCGTGTACCAGGCCACGGGCGGTCAGCTCCTCGAGGGCCGCCACCGTCTCCTCCTCAGTGCGGCCGCCGGCCATTCGGGCCATGTCGAAATCGAACGAGCGCCCGATCACCGCCGCGGCGGTGAGGACCTGGGCGGCCGCTTCGCTGCACTCTCGCAGCCGGGAGCGCAGCAGCTGGCGGATTCCGCCCGGAAGTGACCGGTCGGGCTCCACCCCTTCCCCCATGGCATTCAGCCACTCCACCACGAAGAAGGGAAGGCCCTCGGTCTCCTCAAAGAGGAGCGCCGTCACGTCGCTCGAAGACGCCACCCCGGCGCGATCGACCAACTCGGAGACCTGGGCCGGAGCGAGCCGGTCCAGGGAGAGCAGGGTGACGCCGCCGCCGGGGCGCGCCTCCTCCAGCAATCGGTGGCCGGGCAAACGATGCTCGCTCCTCCAGGCGAGGAGCACGCTCAACCCCGTCTTTGGGCGTCGAACGAGGTAGCTGAGAAAGTCGAGCGACGCCTCGTCGATCCACTGCAGGTCGTCGAAGAAGAGCACTCCCCGGGCGCTGCTCCCCGCCACCGACAGGATCACCTGGCGGAGGCCTTCCAAGAGCCGGGCCCGGGCCCCCGCCGGCTCGAGCGGAAGGGGGGCGGGAAGCTGCCGGGGAAGGTCGGCGAGCTCGGGCACCAGGCGCGCCGCCTCTCCCAGCCAGTGATCGGCCACCCTCATGAGTCGGTCCACCTGGGCTTCGTCGGCCAGCATGGAGCGCAGTGCCTGTGTGACCGGCCCGTACGCCAGGGCGCGCTCGCCCGGGTAGCAGCGGGCCCTGACCACGATGACACCCTCCCACCGGAGACTCTCCACGAACTCCTCGGCCAGCCGCGTCTTGCCGATGCCGGCTTCGCCCTCGATGGCCATCACGTCGCCGCGCCGTTGGGCCTGGCGCAGGGCGTTCAGCTCGACACCGCGTCCCACCAGTGGGAGGGCAGGCCCGAGCGGGACCTGCTTGGCCCCTGCCGGCGGGGCGGTGCGTGCCGGGGACACCACCTGGTTCTCGGCGATCGACTGGTAGAGCCGGGTGGTCTCCTCCAGCGGCGGGACGCCCAGCTCGGCTTCCAGGGTCCGCACGCACTCCCGGTACTGCCGCAGCGCCGCCGAGCGATCGCCCTTCCAGGCATACAGAAGCATGAGCCGGCGATGGGCCGGTTCGTGCAAGGAGTCCAGGGCCAGCCAGCGGCGGCCGTGCTCGATGGCGGAATGGAGGTGTCCCTGGGAGGCCAGGGCCTCTACCAGCCGCTCCAGGGCACCGCCCAGGCGCCGCCGCAGGCGCTCCCCCTCGAAGAACTGCCAGTCGTCGAAGTTCGAGCTGTCACGCAGCGTGAAACCGGCCAGGAAGTCGGCCCGGTAGAGCCTCACCGCTTCCTCTAGCAGCGCCGGACAGCTCATGCAGGAAGCGTCCTCGCGGTGCTCATGAGCCTCGGCTTCGCCGAGGAGCCGGTCGAACTGCTCGACGTCGACGACCAGCCCCGGGCGCCGAGCCAGCGCGATCGTCTCCCGGGAGGCCTCCAGCCAGCCTACCCCCAGCGCCCTCTTGAGAGCCGAGAGGGTGCGGCGCAGGGCGGCCCGGGACCGCTCCTGGTCGTAGTCGGGCCACAGCAATCCGGCGAGCGAGTCGCGCCGCTGAGGCCCGGGGGTGAGGGCCAGGTAGGCCACCAGGGCAATGGCCTTGCGGGTGTCCACCTGGATGGGGCGCCCATCCACTTCCACTAGGGGCGGCCCCAGCAGGGAGACGCTCAAACGGCTCAAGCTCTCCTCTCCTCGCAACGAAATTCTCCAGCAGGCTATCTCCGTAACGATCTCGTCACGCTCGGCGGGCAAGCTGAGGACATCGACGAGAGAAAGGACCATGTCATGGATGCAGCCGTGCGGCCGGCCGTCTCGAGGGGACGCCGGCTCGCCTTCATCGGACTGGCAGCGCTCTTCGGTTTGGCCTGGGCGTTCGGCTTCGGAGGCTTCTTCGCCCTGGTGGGAGGCTGGATGGCCTCAGGTGAAGAGGCCATCCACCGGGTGCACGACATCAGCTGGGGAATCTTCGCCGGCTTGATCATGGCGGTCGGATTCCTCGCCCAGGTACGGCTGCCGGAACGCAAGGTGGCCGCCCTGCAGCAGGTGGCCGCCGGCGGAGTGGCGATGGCGACCGGAATGTTGCTCTCCTCGGCGGTGGATCCCTTCGTGCTCATCCTCCTGGCGATGGTCCTGGTCGCCGCGGTGCTGCATCCGGCCCGCTCCGCCCTGCTGACCGCCGGCGCCGTCAGCCGCCCCCTGGCAGGCCTGGCGGTGCTGGCCGGTATCCCCCTTGTCGTCTACGCCTTGGGAGAGTTCGCTTTGCAGCGCGGCGCCCTGCCGGGCGACGAGCACGCCGAGCTCATGCATTGGGTGGGGATGGGAGTGATGGCCCTGGCCATCCCGCTGGTGGGCCTGGTGGCCTCGCTGAAGACCAGCGGGTGGCGTATACCCGCCTGGAGCGCCGGCCTGGGGTTGGCCGTCTACGGCCTGGCCTCTGTGGTCTTCCCACAGGGGGCTTCCAGCGCCGGGCGTGCCTGGGGCTCGCTGGCCCTGGTTGGAGGAGTGCTGTTCATCGCCCTGGCCGAGTGGGAGTCCCGCCGGGGCGAGGGATAATGGGTCGGGTCTGGTGCCGGATCCCGTAACGTTTTGGGAACGATTCCCCGGTACAAAGGGGACGAGGTGACCACCTTCATGAGAGACCTTCGCCTGCGGCGCAGAGGACGAGGACGCCAGCCTCGCCCCATCGATGCCGCTCACCTGGAGCCGGCACCATCTGGAGAGGCGCCACCGATCGAGATCGCCCCCGACGACCCGCTCCTCCCCTACCTGCAGGATGCCGACGGGCCGGTCGACATCCAGAAGCTGGTGCTGGAGTCCGAAGCCGTCGAGGCCCTGAAGGCGGCCAGCGTGGAAATGGTCGTCCCGCTCGTCAGCCAGGGAGAGCTGATCGGCCTGCTCAACCTGGGCCGCCGGATGAGCGATCAGGACTACTCCACCGACGATCGCAAGCTGCTCGACAACCTGGCCTCGCAGGCAGCCCCGGCCGTGCGAGTCGCCCAGCTGGTGCGCCAGCAGGAGGCGGAGGCCCAGGAGCGAGAGCGCATCGAGCAGGAGATGCGAGTCGCCACCCTCATCCAGCAGACCCTCCTCCCCAAGCAGGTACCCCAGCTGGAGGGCTGGGACGTGAGCGCCTACTACCAGCCGGCCCGGGCGGTGGGCGGCGATTTCTATGACTTCCTCGAGCTGCGGGACGGCCGTTTGGGGCTGGTGGTGGGCGACGTCACCGACAAAGGGGTCCCGGCTGCGCTGGTGATGGCCACCTGCCGGACCATGCTGCGCGCCGCCGCCCAGCGCCTCGGCTCCCCCAGCTCGGTGCTGGAACGGGTCAACGACCTGCTGGTCCCCGACATCCCGCCCAACATGTTCGTGACCTGCCTCTACGCCATCCTGGACCCATCGACCGGCCGGCTCACCTTCGCCAACGCCGGCCACAACCTCCCTTATCAAAGAACCGAGGCGGGCGTGGTGGAGCTGCGGGCCACGGGAATGCCCCTCGGCCTGATGCCGGGGATGGGCTACGAGGAGAAAGAGGCGATCGTGGGCCCGGGCGAGAGTGTCCTTTTGTCGAGTGACGGCTTGGTGGAGGCCCACGACCCGGACCGCGAGATGTTCGGCTTCCCGCGGTTGATGGGCCTGGTGGGAAAGCACGGCGGGGACAGAGGCCTGATCGACGTCCTCCTCGAGGAGCTCCGGCGCTTCACAGGAGACCGGTGGGACCAGGAGGACGACGTCACGCTGGTCACGGTGAGCCGCTCGCCCCACCCGGCCGGAGGGGAGGAGGGAGACGGCAGCACGGAGGGTGCCGACGGATGGCAGGTCCTGAGCGAGTTCAGCGTGACCAGTGAGGGTGGCAACGAGCGGGTGGCAATGCAGCGAGTGGTGGAGGCGGTCTCCCCCCTGGGCCTACCCGAGCGGCGACTGGAGAGGCTCAAGACGGCGGTGGCCGAGACCACGATGAACGCCATCGAACACGGCAACAAGTTCGACGCCGAGGTACCGGTCGACCTGCAGGTGCTGAAGTCCGACAGGGCGGTGGCAGTGAGGGTGACCGACCGGGGCGGCGGCGAGGAGATCACGCTACCGGAAGCTCCCGACCTGGATGCCAAGCTGGCCGGCGAGCAGACGCCCCGCGGCTGGGGCTTGTTCCTCATCAAGAACATGGTGGACGACATGCGTTTGAGCACCGGTGCCGGCCGCCACACGGTCGAGCTGATCCTCAATATGAAGGAAGAGGGAGATGCCTGACAATCACTTCGAGGCCAAGGTGCGACAGGAAGCGGACATGGCGGTGATCGACCTGCAGGGAGAGGTGGATGCCTTCGCCCAAGCGGGCCTCGAGGCGGCCTACGCCGATGCCGCTCAGGAGGACCCGCCCAACGTGCTGCTCAACTTCGAAGGGGTGGATTACATCAACAGCACCGGCATTGCCTTGATCGTCGGCATCCTGGCCAAGGCCAGGGCGTCGGGCCGCCAGATCCTGGCTTGCGGGCTCAGCGAGCACTACGAGGAGATCTTCAGCATCACCCGCCTGGCAGACTTCATGTGCATCTTCCCCGACGAGGTGAGCGCCATGGCGGGGAGGCCATAGGGTCGCGGATCGCGCCAACGAGAAGCGGGAGGAACCATGCCACAGGCACAAGTCGTGATGAACGTTCGCAAGCCGACCGAGACGGTGAGCATCATCGACATCGAGGGCGAGGTGACCGCCTTCGTCGAGGAGGTGCTGAACGAGGCCCACAGCCAGGCGAGCGGGGCGGGGACCAAGGCGGTGGTGCTCAACTTCAACGGCCTCGAATACATGAACAGCGGCGGCATCGGACTGCTGGTGACGATGCTGATCCGGGCCAATCGCCAGGGGCAGAAGCTGGCCGCCTTCGGCCTCAACGATCACTACCGACAGATCTTCGAGCTGACCCGGCTCGACGAGGCGATCACCATTCACGAGAACGAGGAGCAGGCGCTGACCGCCGCTTCCTGACCAAAGGAGACCGAGATCGACGAGCAGACGCATCCGGAGGACAAAAGACCCCGCGACGCCGCCAACTGGGCTCAGCGAGTGGAGAAGCTGAGGCTGTCCGGGCTGCCGGAGGGGGCCGTCAACCTCAACCTGGAGGGCAGGCGACTCACCGGGCCGCTGCAGGGCTTCGGCCAGCTGTGGCAGAAGAACTACCGGGTAAGACTCACGGGAGCGGAGGTGAGCCCGAGGGAGGTCATCAAGGCCTGGAAGGAGAACTATGCGGTCTTCTGGCCGCCGGGCAACCGCTTCTACGCCCCGCTCACCGGGATCGCCCCGGGGGAGGTGGGGGTGATCCAGGCCGCCCAGGGGCCCATGCGGCTCTCCACGGGGGTGATGGTCCTCTACGCCGACGAGGAGTCCTTCACCTTCGTCACTCCCCAGGGCCACCCCTTCGCCGGCTGGGTCACCTTCAGCGCCTTCGAAGACGAGGGCAGCACGGTGGCCCAGGTGCGCCTGCTGGTCCGCCCCAACGACCCCATCTACGAGCTGGCCTTCCTGTTGATGCTCAACAAGGAGGAGGACAAGATCTGGCAGCACACGCTGCGCTCGCTGGCGGCCTACTTCAACGTCCAGGGAGAGGTCGAGACCGAGGTCGTCTGCCTGGACCGCAAGCGCCAGTGGTCCCAGGCGGGAGGGATCTGGCACAACGCCGGCATCCGGACCATGCTCTACACCGCCGGGGCACCCTTCCGCCTGGCTGCCAGGCCCTTCCGCCGACGCGGCTGACCGGCCCTTCTCCCTCCCCCGCTTGCGGGGGCCAGGGGGTTCGGGGGGTGGAAGGCCCCCTGTGACCCCAGCTTTCCTGGTGGCCGACCACCTCCTGAAGAAGAAGGAGGGTGGCCGAGCGGAGCGAGGCCGGGGGTGGGGGTCTTGTGGAGGCCTTCGGGGGAAGGCACCGCGCCATTCAGCCGGTTTCCACCTCCCGCTCCTGCGGGTAAGAGCCCTTCAGGAGACGAAGGGAGACAACATGGACACCCCCGTCCTCATCGCCATCGTGGTCGTGGTGGCGCTCGTCGCCGCCCTGCTCGGCTGGGGCATGGGCCGGCGGCGGCGCTCGTCGGGGCTGAAGGACAGGTTCGGCCCCGAGTACGACCGAGTGGTGGAGGAGTCGAGAGACCGCGGCAGTGCCGAGACGGAGCTCGAGGCCCGAGCAGAACGACGAGCACAGCTCGATATCCGGCCCCTGGACCCGGACGCACAGCGACGCTATCAGGAGTCGTGGCGAGTGGTGCAGCAGCGCTTCGTCGACGAGCCGGGCGAAGCCGTGCAGGACGCGGACCGGTTGGTGATGCGCGTCATGCGGGAGCGGGGGTACCCGATGGACGACTTCGAGCAGCGGAGCGCCGACATCTCGGTGGACCATCCCGTCGTGGTGGAGAACTACCGCACCGCCCACGCCATCGCCATGGACCAGGAGCAGGGCAGGGCGAGCACCGAAGACCTGCGACAGGCGCTCGTCTCCTACCGAGCCCTGTTCGAGGAGTTGCTGGAGAGCGACGAAGGGCGGCCCGGGATCAGGGAGGCGACGCGATGACGTCAGGAGACTTCATGCACCAAGAGGACCTCGACCGTCTCGAGCGGGTGGGAAGGGAAGAGGCGATGGCCGAACCGGTCCCGGACGCCTCGGCCCAAGCTCAGCAGGTCCCCTTGCTCCCCGAGGAGTGGGCCGCAGACTTCCGCAGGCGCTGGGAAACCATCCAGGCGGGGTTCGTGGACGAGCCGCAGCGTTCCGTCGACGAGGCCAGCCGCCTGGTGGGCGAGGTGATGGATCGCCTGTCGGCGGTCTTCGAAGATCAGCGCCGGGGCCTGGAGGGCCAGTGGGAGCACGGGGAGGCATCGACCGAAGACCTGCGGATGGCCTTGCAGCGATATCGATCCTTCTTCGAGCGACTGCTCAGAGCGTAACCGGGAGAGTCCACGGACACGAGAGGCGGGCCGGATCCTCCTGGGTGGGTCAAGGACGCCGTCTTCTATCAGGTCTTCCCGGATCGCTTCGCCCGTTCGCGGCGACTCGACAAGCCGGCCAACTTGGAGACCTGGGACTCCCCGCCGACGGCCCATGGGTACAAGGGGGGCGACCTGTTGGGGGTGGTCGAGCACCTGGACTGGATCTGCGAGCTGGGGATCGACGCCCTCTACCTGAATCCGATCTTCCGGTCGGCTTCCAACCACCGCTACCACACCCACGACTACTACACGGTCGACCCCCTGCTGGGCGGTGACGAGGCATTCGAGGAGCTGCTCGAGGCGTGCCACCGCCGGGGGTTGCGGGTGGTGCTGGACGGGGTCTTCAACCATGCCGGCAGAGGCTTCTTCCAGTTCAACGACATCCTCGAGAACGGGCGACAGTCGCCCTGGCTGGACTGGTTCACCATCAGAGGATGGCCGTTGCGCGCCTATGACCACGACCAGCCGCCCAACTACCGGGCCTGGTGGAACCTGCACGCCTTGCCCACCTTCAACACCGACAACCCGCAGGTGCGGGAGTACCTGTTGAGGGTGGCCGAGCACTGGGTGGAGAAAGGCATCGACGGATGGCGCCTCGACGTGCCGATGGAGATCGATACCCCCGGGTTCTGGGAGGAGTTCCGGGAGCGGGTCCGGCGGCGCAGCCCGCAGGCCTACCTGGTCGGCGAGATCTGGCGGGACGCCGGGAGCTGGATCTCGGCCGGCGACCGATTCGATGGCACGATGAACTACCTCTTCACAGGACCCACGCTGGCGTTCACCGCCGGCTCGCGAATCGACCGGAAGGTGGTGGAGGGCGTCCCTTACCGGGTCTCTCCCCCGCTCGACGCGGCCGGCTATGGGGACGCCATCGGACGGCTGCTTGCCCTCTATCCAGAGCCGGCTCACCAGGCCAACCTCAACCTGCTTGGGTCTCACGACACCCCGAGGGTGATCAGTGCCTCGGGGGGGGACCGTCGCTCGGTGGTCCTGGCGGCCCTGCTGCTGTTCACCTTCCCTGGCGCCCCCTGCATCTACTACGGCGACGAGATCGGCTTGCCGGGAGGGCGCGACCCCGGGTGCCGGGCGTCTTTCCCGTGGGCATCCCCGGAGAGTTGGGACACCGAGATCCTGGAGGCCTTCCGCTCGCTCATCGCCCTGCGAAGAAGCCATTCCGCCCTTCGTACCGGCGCTTACCGCCCGCTCTGGCCGCCCTCCCGCCGGCCCGGCGGCATGCTCTACGTGTTTCTGCGGGAAAGCGGCCAGGAGACTCTGCTGGTGGCCGTCAATGCCGGCACCGGCCCGGAGACGGCCACGCTCCGCTCCTTCGGCCCGCAGGATCACCTCCTCGTGTGGGGGAAGGGACGTGTCGAGCACCAAGGAGTGGTGCGGGTGACCGTCCCTCCCCGGACAGGAGCGGTCTGGGAGGTGAGCTGAGCCTGGTCTACGCAGGCTGAGGCGCGCCGGCAGTCAGACGAGGCCGGCAGCTCCGAAGGATCCTGGGCTCATGGTGGCAGCCGGGTGTCCTTGGCCATGAAACGGCGCCGTCTTTCCACGGTGACGAGAGCCGAAGGAGGAGAACGCCCCTCAGCAGGTGAGGTGCAGTGCCGCCGCCGCGTCGACCTCCAGGTCGAGCAGCTCGTTGAAGCGTCGCACCGCCTCGGCGGTCGGAGCCGCCTCCATCTCGATGCCCCGCTCGGCCAGCTCCTCGGCAAGCTGCGGGGCGGGGCGCATGTTTCCGGCCGTGCCCGTTCCCACCACCAGCACCTGGGGCGCCTGCTCGAGGACGGTGCGCAAGTCATCCAGCACCAGCGAATGCCCCTCCTTGCGCCACCAGTTCGAGTGGACGCCGGAGCGGGTGAGGACCACGTCCTTGCGCTCCTCTCGCCCGTCGATGCGGATATACCCGTAGCGGTAGTCCTCTATCTGCAATCGCCTCTCCTGGCCAGCAGTACCTGCATATCTAGCATTTGGCTCGGCCGAATGGCGGCGGACCGAGCTCGTCTCGACTTCCTCGGTGATCGCCACCCGGGACCGGTGCTTCTGCTCAGGAAGGAGGCATTGGCTCCTGCGCCGACGCCCCGGGCTCCTCTTCCCGCACCCGCACCCGGGCCTGCTGGGCGAGAGCGATGACGTCCTCCCAGTCCCGAGCCAGCGCACAGCGGGCGCAGTAAGCGACCGCGCCCTGCTTGACCAGCGCCTGGGCTCCACAACGTGTACAAACCACCTGTTACTCCTTCGGTCCTTCTGCCTGGAGTATCGCCAGGAAGCAGGGAATTCTTGAAGCCCTCGGTAGCCTGAGCCGGATGGAGGTCGATGCGGACCACCAGGATCCCGGCAACACTCTGGTCTTCGCTGCGCCGCAGCGTGGCCGCGATGGGCCGCGCCCAGGCAACCAACCTGCGGCAGGGCATGAGCGCCCTGCTGGTGGCTTCGGCCGCCAACTTGCTGGCCGGGATCACCCTTGGCCTGGCGACGGGAACTTTGGACCGCCTCCCCGGCCTCATCGTGCTGGTGCCGGCGGCCATCGCCGTGCGCGGCAACATCTTCGGGGCGGTGGCTTCCCGTCTGGGGACATCAGTGCATACCGGGGAGTGGAGCGGGGAGTGGGAGCGGCGCCCCCGGCTCGATAGCGTCGTCGGTCAGAACGTCACCGCATCGGCCGTCCTCACCCTCTACGTCTCCATCGGGGTGGCTCTTCTGGCTCGAGAGGTCTCCCGGCTGCTCGGCCTGCAGACCATCTCGCTTCTCGACTTCCTGGTGATCTCGGTGGTGGGAGGCGTGCTGGCCAGCGTGGTGGTGCTGGCCATCACCTTGGCAGTGGCGGTGCTCTCGGTGCGGCGGGGGTGGGACATGGACAACGTGGCCGCCCCGGTGGTGACCTCGACCGCCGACCTGGTCACCGTTCCCACCCTCTTGCTGGCCACGTTCTTGCTTCCGCTGCCCGTCCTTCCAGAGGCGATAGCCGTCGTTACCCTGGTGGCGGCCGGCCTGGCGGTCCTGCACGACGCCCGCCACCGAAGGCTCCGCACCCACATTCGCATCGTCCGCCAGAGCCTTCCCATCCTCCTCCTGGCCGGGCTGGTCGATGTCATGGCCGGCATCACCATCCACCGGCGCATGGACAGCTTCCTGGTGGTGCCGGCGCTGCTGGTCCTCATACCCCCGCTCCTTGCCGACGCCGGGGCTCTCGGCGGCATCCTGTCAGCGCGTCTCTCCTCAAAGCTGCACCTGGGTTCCATCGAGCCGGCGGCGCTTCCCGGCAGGCGCAGCGGAGAGGACATCGCGCTCACCTACCTGCTGGCCGTCCCCATCTTCGTGGTGGTGGGGCTGGGAGTCGCCCTGGGCAGCGAGCTGGGCGGCTTGGAGCATCCCGGCCTCCTGAAGATGGTGGCAGTGGCCCTGCTGGCCGGCACCATGGCCACTTCGGGGGCCGTCTTCGTCGCCTACTACACCGCCGTCCTCAGCTACCGCTTCGGGCTCGACCCCGACAGCTACGGCATTCCGGCGGTCACCGCCTCCATGGACCTGATCGGGGTATTGGCGCTGGTCATCTCCCTGGTTATCCTCGGCGTCGTCGCATGAACGACGAGCGACCCCGCACGCTCAAGGCGATGCTCGCCAGAGCCAAGGACACCTCCGAGCTGATGCTCGACCTCGCCTACGCCGGGCTCTTCTACGCCGACCGCGACCTCTCCTCGGAGGTCCTGGAGTTCGAGGAGGAGCTGAATCACCTGGCCCACGAGATGCGGGAGGTGTGCCTGCTGGCCTCCCGCAGCCCCTCCGACGCCGCCGGACTGGCCTCGCTGCTGCAGGTGATCGGCTCCATCGAGGTGATCGGCAACCAGGCGGTCGACATCGCCAAGATCGTCCTCCAGTCCATCGGCATTCCCAGGGAGCTGCGGGCCGACCTGGCGCAGGCCGAGGAGCTGACCGAGCGCCTGGCGATCCGGGAGGGAAGCCCCCTCGACGGGCTCAGCGTGAAGGAAGCCGAGCTGGCCGTGCACGGCGCCCGCCTGCTCGCCGTCCGCCGCGGGCCCCGCTGGATCTTCGACCCGGACGACGACGAGGTACTGCTCGCCCACGACGTACTGGTGGTGCGGGTGATGGAGGAGGGCCTGACGCCCATGCGAGAGCTGTGCGGCACAGGCCCCAAGGTGCCTCCGCCCGACGAGGAGAGCGTCCCTCTCAACGAGCTGGATCGAGCGATCGACATCCTGGTGGAGATGAAGGACCTGGCCGAGGTGGCCGTCGGGTTGGCCTACGCGGCGGTGCTGCTGTCCGACCGGGGCCTGGCGGCGGAGGTGGACCGCATCGAGGACCGCCTCGACGACATGCGTGAGACCCTGGAATCCTGGGTGCTCGATGCCGCCCTGGAAGCTCGGGCGCGCCCCGCCCTGCGCGGCTTGCTGCGCCTGGCAGTGGCGTCCGAGTCGATTGGTGACGCCGCCCAGTCGATGGTGTGGCTGATCAGGGAGGAGGAGGAGCTCCACCCGATCATCGTGGACGCCTTGGGAGAGGCGGAGGACGTGGTCCTGCAGGCCGAGGTTGGGGAGGCGTGCCCGGCCGACGGCAAGAGCCTCGACGAGCTGGAGCTCGAGGAGGAGGCGGGGATGACGGTGCTGGCCATCTCACACCGCGGGCGCTGGCGCTACCGCCCCACGGGTCGGACCCGGCTGCTGGCCGGCGACCTCCTGGTGCTGACCGGGCCCTCGGAAGCCATCGAGGACATCGAACCGCTGCTGGCCGCCCCGGTGCCCGCCAACGCCTGACTTTCTTCGCCTTCTCTCTCTTCTCCTTCTTCTCTCTCCCCAGCTTGCAGAGCCGGGGATCTTCTCCCTCCCCGCTTGCGGGGCCGGGGGTCTTCTCCCGCCACCGGTCGGGGAGAGCCGGGCAGGGCGTCCGAGTCATCAGCCTCCCGGAGACGCCACCTCCAGCACCACCTTGCCGCGCCCGTGACCTGAGTCCAGCCGGCGGTGAGCCTCGGCCACCTCCTGCAGGGGAAGTACTCGCTCGATGAGCGGCTCGACCCCGCCCCACTCGAGCAGGGGCGTCATCTCCTCCAACCTGGCTCGCTCCCGGGTGAGGAAGATCCCATGCACCGCCTGGTTGCGCCGATAGGCGGCGCTGAGGTCGCCGGAGATGGCCAGCACGCTTCCCACCCTCCCAAACGGACGGGTAGCGGGCAGGGCGCGGGGGACGGAGTCGCCGCCCACCAGGTCGAGCACTGCGTCCACGCCCGCTCCCGCGGTCGCTTCCAGGGCCGCCTCGAACGGGTCCCGCTCCCGGTAGTCGATGGGCTCGGCCCCGAGCTCTCGCAGCGTCTGTTGGTTCTGGGAGCCGGCCGAAGCCAGCACCCGCGCCCCTGAGATGCGAGCGAACTGCACCGCGAAGTGGCCCACGCCGCCCGCCCCGCCGTTGACCAGCACGGTCTCGCCCGGCCTCACCTGCAAGCGACGGACGATCCCCTCCCAGGCGGTGCCACCCGCCAGGGGAACCGCGGCGGCCTGCAGGTGGGAGAGGGTGGCCGGCTTGGGAGCCACGATCGAGGCGGAAGCAACCGTGTACTCGGCGTAGCTGCCCAGCTGGTTCCCGACGATCTCGGCGGTGTAGAAAACCTCGTCACCCGGCTCGAAGTCCTCTACGCCCGGGCCCACCTCCTCCACCACTCCCGACACGTCGTACCCCAGTACCGCAGGTGGCTCGATCTGCGCCCAATGACCCGCCGCCCGAATCTTCGCCTCCACCGGGTTGGTGCCAGAGGCCACCACCCGCACCAGCACTTCCCTCACCCCGGGTGAGGGCTTCTCTAGCTCCCGCTCCTGGAAGACCTCCGGGCCTCCGAAGGAGCGAATGACCATGGCGCGCACGTCAGTCCTCCCGGAGCCGCTCGGCCATCAGCACCGCAATGTCCCGCACCGGGACCTGATCGCCCTTCCCGAGCTCCTTCACTCCGTCGTCGAGCATGATCAGGCAGAAGGGGCAGGCGGTGGCGATCTCGTCGGCTCCGGTACCCAGCGCCTCTTCGCTGCGCTCCACGTTGACCTTCTTGCCGACGCGCTCCTCCATCCACATCCTGGCACCACCCGCCCCACAGCAGAGGGCATTGGAGGCGCAGCGCGGCATCTCCACCAGGTGGCCGAGGACGGAGGAGACCTCCCGGGGGGCCAGGTAGATGTCGTTGTGACGGCCCAGGTAACAGGGGTCGTGGTAGGTGATGCGCCTCCGGTCGGCCCCACCCGGGCTCCCATCGAGCTGGATCAGACCCTGGCGGACCAGGTCCGTCAGCACCTGGCTGTGGTGGAGCACCTGGTAGTGGCCCCCGAACTGCGGGTACTCGTTCTTCAGGGTATTGAAGCAGTGCGGGCACTGGGCAATCACCTTCTCCACGCCCAGCTCGTTGAGGTTCCCGATGTTGCGCAAGGCCAGGCCCTGGAAGACGTACTCGTTGCCGGCCCTCCGGGCAGGGTCCCCGCTGCACAGCTCCTGCGGGCCGAGGATGGCGAAGTCGACGCCGGCCGCGTGGAGGAGGCGGGCCAGGGCCACCGTCACCTTGCGGTTGCGGTCGTCGAAGGAGCCGGCGCACCCCACCCAGAGCAGGTACTCGGCCCTCTCCCCGTCGCCGAGCACCTTGACCGGGAAGTCCAGCTGCTTGGTCCAGTCCCCGCGTGACTGCTGGCTCATCCCGTAGACGTTGGAGGAGTTCTCCATGCTCACGAAGGTCCTCCCCAGCTCGGCAGGGAACTCGGCCTCCATGAGCGACAGGTGGCGACGCATGTCGAGGATCTTGTCCAGGATCTCGATGTCCACCGGACAGATTTCGTCGCATGCCTTGCACGTCGTGCAGTCCCACACCTCCTCTGGCCGGATCCGCTCGAACACGCGGTCCGACTCGATGGCGATCGCATCGTCCAAGCCGACCGGCGGAGAGACCGGGGGGTTGGCGGTGGTGCCGGCCACCTCACCCAGCTTGAGGACGATCTCGCGCGGGTCGAGAGGCTTACCGGTGAGCTGCGCCGGGCAGACAGAGGTGCACCGCCCGCAGATGGTGCAAGCGTCGGTGTCGAGCAGCTGCTTCACGGTGAACTGGCCCACCTCGGAAGCACCCACCGACTCGATGTCTTCGATCTCCATCAGGTTGGGCATCGGCTTCACGGCGCCCTTGGGCCGCTCCCGAGGAGAGAGGAACATAT
>JALYHC010000204.1 GCA_030776765.1 Actinomycetota bacterium
TCGATGATGACGGCGTCCCTGCCTCGCGACCGGGCCGCTTGATAAGCGTCGAAGGCCACCGCCGCCGGGTCGGCGCCCCCCTGGCCGGAGACCACCTCCAAGGAAGCCCGCTCGGCCCAGCCCCGCAGTTGCAGGTCGGCGGCGGCGCGGAACGTGTCGGCGCACCCCAACAAGGGCTGGAGGCCCTGCTCCTTCAGGCGAGCGGCCAGCTTGGCGATCGAGGTGGTCTTGCCCACCCCGTTCACTCCCACCACCACGATCACCGCCGGCCGGCCCGCCTGTTGCAGGGATCGCTTCGACTCCAAGAACATCGAGCGAAGCTCGGCCCGCACCGCCTCCCTGGCCTGGCCGGGATCAGCGGGGTGGCGCTCCTTCACGCGTCCCATCACCCGATCCACCGTCGCCGCCCCTAGGTCGGCGGCCAGCAGTGTCTCCTCGAGATCGGTCCAGAACGTGTCGTCGAGCCGCAAGCGGCGGAAGAGGGCCGCCAGGCGAGCGCCGGCCGTCTGGCGGGTGCTGGCCAGCCGCTCGGCGAGGGGCGCGCCGGCCGGCTGGACGGGTGGCGGTTGCCTGCGCAGGACGACGGCCCCCACGAGGGCCAGCAGGACGAGGCCCGCCACGACCACCAAAAGCCAGAGGTCCACAGGAGGGCGGGATTGTAGAGGCTACGCAGGCACGGCCACCTGACCCACGCGCTGGGCCAGCCCGGCCCTCAAGAGGTTGGGTGCCGCGTCGAGGTCGGCGTGCCCGCGGGCCACACAACGAAAACGGCACCGTGGCGGTTTCTCTCCGCGAAGAAGGCCGCTGTATCGGGAGATGTCGGCGACGAGCAGCGACCCTCGACCTCCAGGGCTGCACCACCACGCCGGAGCGCTGCGCTTCCGGCCCGCCTGAAGCGCTCCGCGCCACCCGCGGCGAGGCACGCAGGGTTGGGCTCCTGACGGAGGTCCTCCACCTGGCCGGGATAGGATCAGAGCCGGCGGTTTGCCGGGTCGGCGGAGGGAGAGGAGATGGCGCAATACCCCATCGAGCTCATCCTCCTCCGCCAGTGGGCCGAGCACATGGCCATTCCCATCTGGATCATGGACGCCTCCGGCGACCTGATCTACTACAACGAGCCGGCCGAGGCGATCCTGGGGGAGCGCTTCGATGAAGCCGGCGTGATCCAGGCCGACCGGCTGGCCGAGCTGTTCATCACCACCGACCTCGACGGCTCACCGATGCCCAACGAGGAGCTGCCGGTGGTGGTGGCCCTGACCAAGCAGGTTCCCGCTCACCGCCCACTGCGGTTCCGGGGCTTCGACGGGTCCTGGCGCCAGATCGAGGTCACCGCCTTACCGCTCGAGGCGCAGGGAGGACGCTTCCTGGGAGCGGTGGCCTGCTTCTGGGAACCGGCCCGCTGATGAAGGTCACCCTCTGGGGGACCCGGGGTTCCCTGGCCTGCGCCGGCCCGGAGACGATCGGCTACGGAGGCGACACCTCGACGGTGGAGGTGGAGACGGGAGACGGAGCTCTGGTGCTCGACGCCGGCACCGGCGTCCGCAGCCTCGGCGACGCCCTGCTCGGCGCTCGAAGGGTGGACCTCCTCCTCACCCATCTGCACATGGACCACATCCAAGGACTGGGGTTCTTCCGCCCCCTCCTCGACCCGGACACCGAGGTGCACCTCTGGGGTCCCGCCTCGGGGACCCTCAGCCTGGCCCAGCGCCTGGCCCGCTACCTCTCCCCTCCTCTCTTCCCCCTGCGCGTGAGGGAGCTGGAGTCGGTGGTCTTCCACGACGTCGGGCCGGGCAGCTTCTCGATCGGGTCCCTCACCGTGAGCGCCGACCTCCTCAGCCATCCCGGCCTCACCCTCGGCTACCGGATCGAGGCCGGTGCGGCAGTGCTGGCCTACCTCCCCGACCACGAGCCGGCCCTGGGGAATCCCCGTTTCCCGGGAGCAGCCGAATGGACCTCCGGCTCCCGGCTCGCCCAAGGGGCCTCCCTCCTCATCCACGACGCCCAGTACACCAGCCAGGAGTACGAGGAGCGCATGGGCTGGGGCCACAGCGCCTTCGAGCACGTGCTGGCCTTCGCCGAGCTGAGTGGGGTCGAAGCGCTGGTGCCCTTCCACCATGACCCGTGGCACTCCGACCAGATGCTGGACGAGCTGATGGCAGCCAGTCGGTCGAGAGCGCTCGGCTTCGAGCTCATCCCCGGAAAGGTGCGCACGACGATCGAGCTGGAGGAGAGCAGGGGTCGTGAAGTCCACCCCTGAGACGGCATCTCGTGTCTCAGCCTGGTCAGACGGAATCCAGCTTGTTGACAGAAAACGTGGCAATTGATTCTCCGGCACGGCCCTACGCCGGCACCGCCACCTGGGCCATGCGCTGGGACACCACTTGGGAGGAGCCTCCCGGCTCGATGGTGACGCCGTAAAGGACGTCGGCCGCCTCCATGGTCTGCTGCTGGTGAGTGACGATGACCAGCTGGGCGCTCTGGCGCAGTTGGCCGACCAGTCGCAGGAAGCGGCGAAGGTTGGCGTCGTCCAACGCTGCGTCCACCTCGTCGAGGATGTAGAAGGGGCTGGGGCGAGCCTGGAAGACCGCGAACAGGAAGGCCAGGGCCACCAGGGCCCGCTCCCCGCCCGACAACAGGCCCAGGCGGCTCAGCTTCTTGCCCAAAGGCTGGGCTTCGATCTCCACCCCCGTCGCCGTCAGGTCGTCCGGTCCGACCAGGCGGAGCCGCCCCCTACCACCCGGGAAGAGCAGCCGGAAGCTCTCCTCGAAGTGCGACGCCACCTCCTCGTATGCCGAGGTGAAGAGGGCCCTCATCTGGTCGTCCAGCCGCTTGATCACCTTGCGCAGCTCGCCACGAGACGCCTCCAGGTCGTGGAGCTGGCTCTCCAGGAACTCGACTCGCTCCGAGAGCTCCCGGTACTCGGAGGCGGCCAGGGGGTTGACCGGTCCCATTCGCCGGAGCTCCGCCTCCAGCCAACGCAGGCGCTCGGCGGGATCCGTGCCCTCCGGGAGCTCAGGACAGGGGGCCGCCAGCGCCTGGTCCTCATCGGCGTCCAGGTCACGCCGCAGGCCCTCGGCCTCCGCCTCCTCCCGCACTCGCAGCCCGGATGCTTCCACCTCCGCTCCCGAGTGCCGCCGGCGAGCCTCGTCGAGCAACCGGCGCAACTCCTCGAGGCGCTCTCTTGCTCGGGAGAGCTGAGCGGCCGCCTCACGGGAAGCCCGGCGAAGCTGCGGCTGCCGCTCCTGCAGCGTTACCAGGTGGTTCACTACCAGCTCCCACCCCCGCTCGGCGTGGCGCTCCACCCCCGCCAGGCGCCGCAGCGCCGACGGCTCGACCAGCCGGGTGTCCAGCCGCTGCAGATCGCCCCGCAGGTCGGACAGCCGTACCTCCAGCAGCCGGCGTCGCTCCAACACCGCCGCCAGCGCGCCGGCTGCCTCCTCCCGCCGCTGTCGGGCCTCCTCCCGCCGGCTCACCAATTCTGCTCTTCGCCGGGCAGCCATCTCCCAGGCCAGCTCCCGCAGAGCGGCTTCACCCTCCAGCGCCGCCAACTCATCGTGCAAAGCTGCCAGCCGGACCCGTCGTTCGGCCATCTCGTCGGCGATGGCCCGGTCCCGTTCGGCCAGGCGCTCCATCTCCGCCTCCCAGGAGGCGCGATTGCGCTCGAGGCGATCCAGCCCCTCCGCCGCTGCGGCCACGCGCGCCTCCAGGCTCTCCAGGCACTCCAGCGCGGCCCGCTCGTGGCTCCGGCTCCAGGAAAAGTTTCGATGAGCGGTGGTCATCCGGCTCTCGGCGCGGGCCAGGGAGAGCCGGGCACCTTCCAGGGCGGAGCGCGCCCCTCGCCGGGCAGCACCTCCGGCCGGCCCGGAACGGGCCAGGGAAACACCCCACGAGGTGATGAGGTCTCCCTCCCGAGTCACCGCTCGTAGGCCGGGATGTTGCTGCACGATCCTCCAGCCGCTCGACCACCGATCTACCAGCACCACGTCCCCCAGCAGCTTCCCGGCCAGGTGCTGGTCGGCTGAAGCCCCCAACCGGTCGATCAACGCCTCCAAGCCCTCCCCGGCGGCGACCGCCCTGGCCGGGGCGGCGGCATCTCCGACCTGGGTCATGACCAGCGCTACGCCTCCCAATCCACTGTCCCCCAGCGATGTCAGCACGTCCTTCAAGGTCCGCCCGTCCCGGGCCTCAAGGGCCTCGCTCCAGCCGCCCAGGCAAGCATCGACCGCACGGCCCAGCTCGGAAGGCACGTCCAACCTGGTCACCGCCTCGCCGCGCACTCCCGGCGCCTGGGCGGCGAGACGGTGCCCCTCCAGGTCGCGAGGAGCCCTCTCCAGGGCTTCCACCCGAGCCCGGCTCTCGATCACCAGCAGCCGGGCCTCCCCGGCCTCACGCTGGGCACCCTCCCAGGCGCCTTGGGCCTCCTCCCGCTGCCGGCGAGCGTGCTCGTAGGCATCTTGCGCCTGGCCGGCCAGCGCATCCAAGACCTGCAAGTCGTGGCGAATCGAGGTCAGCTCGGCCGCCTGCTCGCTCATAACAGCCCGGACCACTTCCCGGCGGCGGTGCAGTGACTCCGCCTCGCGCATGTCCCGTTCCATGGCCGCCTCCAGGGCGTGCACGTCCCCTCGCACAACGGCGGCGGCGCCCTGTGGCGGCAGGCCCTCCTGGCCGCTCAGCGACCGCTCCTCGTCCTCCACCCCTCTCAGGATCTCCTCTCGGCGATCTGCCTCCAGGGCCGCCTGGCGCTCGGCCTCGCTGGTTCGGGCGAGCTCCACCTCGAGATGCCGGGCCTCGTCCTCCAGGTCGCGCCTTCGCTCCCCGGCCCCGTGCAGGCGCGCCTCCAGGGCCCGGCGC
>JALYHC010000205.1 GCA_030776765.1 Actinomycetota bacterium
CCCCGGAGCTCGGGCTCCGATGGAGAGCCGCGTGATTCCCTCGGGGAGCTCCAGGTGCTGGCTGAAGCATCCAGCTCCGCAGGGACGGGGATGGAGGTCGGCCTCTCGCCCATCGGGAAAGGTCGCCCCCAGCTCCAGCTCCGTCCCCCCAATCCCCCCGGAAGGGCTGAACACCTCCAGCTGGAGCTGATCGTCGCCGGCTGCCAGCCCAACCGTCATCTCCCCTGCCAGCCCCGCTCCCCGGGCGACCGGCCCCTCCAGCGGCGGGGGGCCGAGGAGGGCCTCGGTGGCCGAGCCCGCCGCCGGGGCCCCCAGCGACCCGAGGAGGGCCGAGGCGGCCAGCACTGCCACCAAGAGCGCCAGCTCCGAGGTGGTGGAGCGCCCCAGCAGCCCCACCCTCACCTGGCGGAGGCCTCGCCGGCGCCCGAGGAGGGCCAGGGATATGGCGCCGACCACCAGCAGCGACTTGACGAGCAGGGTCCTCCCGTAGGTGGTGGTCCACAGATCGGCCAGGCGGGGGAGGAGCCGGACGGCGGCCACCAGCCCCACCGCTCCCAGGATGGCCACCAGCCACAAGGCCAGCCCTGCATAGCGATGAAGAATCGCCGGGATCGCCGTGCGTCGCTCCCGCCGCGCTCGCCAAACCTGGATCACCACTTGGGCGAGCAACCCCACCCATGCACCCGCCGCCACCAGGTGCACGAAGTCGAGGGCCGTTCCCCATGCCCCGCCGGCGGCAGCGAGGTGGCTCCGGCCTGCCCAGAGGGCGGCGGCCGTCACGAGAAGGGCGAGGGGGGCTGTCCCCTTCCGGGAGAACGGAAGGAGGAGGGCGGCCAGCGCCAACGTGGCCACTGTGGCGGCTCCGAGCCTCGTCCCCAGCGATGGACTCCCTCCCCCCAGCGTCAGCAGATGTGTGGACGCCGCCCCGACCAGGGCCATCAGCACTCCCCCCCGCTCTCCTCGGGGCACTGCCTGGAGAAACCGGCGGGCCGCCAGCGCCCCCGCTCCCCAGGCGAATCCGGCCAGGAACACCCACCGGGCCAAAGCTTCGGGGATCGAGAGAGGAACAGTCTGCTCGGTCGGCCGGGGAAGGGATCCCGTCACCTCACCCACCCCGAAGGCGAACTCGCCGGCCGACTGATGAGCGTCCACGGCCGAGACCACGTGCCAGGAGACCAGGTAGATCCCGTCCTCGAGGGGCGGGAGGGGAACCCGCAGCACGCGTCCTCCCGCTTCCGCCCGGACCGGGCCGGTCAACAGCTCCTGGCCCTCGGCCTTCCTCAGCTCGATCCGAGCCTGCTCCACCACGGCCGGCTCGGTGAGCTGGAAGGCCACCTCCTCAGGAGGGGAAGCCAGCCGCTCCCCTTGGACGGGGTCGGTATCCACCAGGAAGGCGTGGGCACCGGCAATGCCGGATGCGATCAGCACCGCCCCCGCCACGAGGGCCCCAAGGGTGAGGCGAGCCCGGAGCCGCATCAGGCCCGGGCCACCTCCTCCCAGCTCCGTCCGCCGTCTCGGGTCCGCTGGAGGGTGCGGGGCTCTTCGGTCACCACCCAGGCCGAACCGTCCGGCCCCACCGCCACCGAGATCCACTGGCCGGGGAGGGCCTCTCCTCGTGGGAGCAGGACCGACCAGGACCTCCCTCCGTCCCGACTCTCCTCCAGGCCCCGGGCGGTGATCCCGAGGAGGCGATCGGGGTCCGACGGATCGTTGGCCAAGGACAAGGCACCGGCGTTCAGCATGCGCGCGAAGGTCCGTCCCCCGTCCTCTGAGCGGAGCACCCCGCTCTCGGGACCGGCCGCCATCAACAGCTCGGTCCCCTGCCCCACCACGACCAGGGCGAGGAGGTCGGGCGGCACGGATCCCAGCTCGGCTCGCAGCGCCCAGGTCTCCCCGGCGTCCTCGGAGGCGAAGAGCCCGAAGCCCACCACGAATGCGTAGATCCTCTCCGGAGCGGAAGGCGCCTGGGCGAAGGCGTGTATGTCCAACCCGGGCAGATCGGACGGCCGCAGGTCCTCAAAAGTTGCCCCCCCGTCCCGGCTGCGGGCCAGGACCTCGTGGCCGGCCACGAAGATCGGCCCATCGGGGTCGTGGGCGCCGATCGCCATGGCGTCCCGTCCTTCGAGGCCGGCCGGTTCCCATCTCTCGCCATCGGAGCTCCGATAGAGGGCGCCGTGGAGGCCCAGGAGCAGCGTCCCATCCTCCAGCACCCGGAGGGCGTGGACGTGATCGGAGGAGGGGAGCCGCCCGGCCTCCGGCGTCTCCGCCCGCCCCGAGCAGGCCGTGCCCAGCACCGCCACAAGCCCGAGGGCCAGGGCCCTACGGGCCCAAGGCACGCCGGCGCTCCTCGAACTCCTCCCGATCGATCTCCCCCCGGGCGAAGCGCTCCTCGAGGATCCGGAGGGCGCTGGACCCACCGCCGGGGGCGCCCGGGCTCGTACGGTCCCAGAGGGCCCGGACCAGCAGGATGCCGCCCACCATCACCAGGGCCAGGAACAGGAAGGATGCGAGGGCCATGAAGCCGCCGGGATAGCTCATCATCATTGTGGTCTCCTGTCATGTCGTCGGAGAAACGCCGATCAGATGGGCGGCCACCCCAGGCGGGCGAAGGCCCGCTGGAGGGGGATGAAGATCTCCCGCC
>JALYHC010000206.1 GCA_030776765.1 Actinomycetota bacterium
AGGGGGCCGCTCGGCCGCCACCATCCCCACCACCCCGGTGGGCTCGGGGCTGGAGATGTTGAAGAAGGGACCGGCCACCGGGTTGAGATTCCCGGCCACCTGGTCGAACTTGTCCGACCAGCCCGCATACCAAATGAGGCGGTCGATGGAGGTGTCCACCTCGATGGAAGCCTGCTCGCCGTCCCCTCCCCCCAACGCCACCTGCCCCACAAAGGTGTGGCGGCGATCCTCCACCATCTCGGCCAGCCGATACATCACCTGGCCCCGGTTGTAGGCGGTCTTGGCCGACCATCCGGGAAGCGCCTGGCGGGCGGCTCGCACCGCGTCCCTCACGTCCTTACGGGAGCCCCGCGCCACCTGTGCCACCACCCGCCCGTCTGGGCTGGTAGCCGGATAGGAGCGCCCCGACTCGGAACGGGGGAACTGCCCGCCGATGTACAGCTTGTAGGTCTTGTGGACCTCGAGCCGGCTCTTCTCCCTCCCCCGCTTGCGGGGAAGGGCTGGGGTGGGGGCTCCCCTCACCACCGCAGGTAGGGCAGCAGGCCGTGGCGGCCGCCCTCCCGCCCGAAGCCCGACTCCTTGTAGCCGCCGAAGGGCGACGACGGGTCGAACTTGTTGAACGTGTTGGCCCACACCACTCCCGCCCGCAAGCGGTCGGCCATCCACAGGATGCGGGAGCCCTTCTCGGTCCACACTCCGGCAGAAAGGCCGTAGGGCGTGTTGTTGGCCTTCTCCACCGCCTCCTCCGGAGTGCGGAAGGTGAGAATGGAGAGCACCGGGCCGAAGATCTCCTCCTGGGCAATCCGGTGGCTCTGGGAGACGCCGGTGAACAGCGTGGGACGGAACCAGTAGCCGCGGTCGGGCAGCGGGCAGTCCGGCTGGTAGAGCTGGGCACCCTCCTCGACGCCCGACTGCACCAGCTCCTCGATCTTGCTCAACTGCACCGAGCTGTTGATGGCCCCCACGTCGGTGTTCTTGTCGAGCGGGTCCCCCACGCGAAGGGTGCGCAGGCGCTCCTTCAGCTTGTCGAGGAACGGGTCGTAGACGCTCTCCTGCACCAGCAGCCGGCTCCCTGCGCAGCAGACGTGGCCCTGGTTGAAGAAAATCCCGTTGATGACCCCCTCGATCGCCTGGTCGATGGGGGCGTCCTCGAAGATCACGTTGGCCGCCTTGCCGCCCAGCTCGAGCGTCAGGTGCTTGTGCGTGCCGGCCACCTCCTGGCGGATCAGCTTGCCGACCTCGGTGGAGCCGGTGAAAGCCACCTTGTCCACCTCGGGGTGGCGGACCAGCTCTGCTCCGGTCTGCCCGGCCCCGGTGACGATGTTGAGCACCCCCTCCGGCAAGCCGGCCTCGGCCGCCAGCTCGCCGAAGGTGAGGGCGGTGAGCGGGGTGGTCTCGGCCGGTTTGAGCACCACGGTGTTGCCGGTGGCCAGCGCCGGCGCCACCTTCCATGCCAGCATGAGCAGGGGGAAGTTCCAGGGGATGATCTGTCCGGCCACTCCCAGGGGCCGCGGCTCGACCCCAGGGAAGGCATACTCCAGCTTGTCGGCCCATCCTGCGTAGTAGAAGAAGTGAGCTACCGACAGCGGGACGTCCACGTCCCGCGCCTCTTTGATGGGCTTGCCCCCGTCGAGCGACTCCAGCACCGCGAACTGGCGGGAGCGCTCCTGGAGCTGGCGAGCCATGCGATACAGGTACTTGGCCCGCTCCCGCCCCGGCAGAGAGGCCCACTGGTGCTGGGCACCCCGGGCGGCCGCCACCGCCGCCTCCACGTCTTCGGGACCGGCTTCGGCCACCTCGGCCAGGGTCTCCTCGGTGGCGGGGTTGATGCTGGGGAAGTAGCGCCCGGAGCGGGGCTTCACGAACTCCCCACCGATGAAGAGGCCGTAGCTTTCCTCGATGGCCACGATGTCGGTGCTCTCCCGGGAGGGGGCATACTCCCACTCGAGCGGAGCCGGTCGGGCGGGGATGGCCTGGCTCATCAGTCGATGGTGAAGTAGTCGGGGGACTGGTAGCGGCCGGTCTTCACCCAGCGGATCTGCATGAGCAGGTCGTTGAGGAGGCTGGAAGCCCCCAAGCGGAACAACTCGGGGGTCATCCACTCCCGGCCCAGCGTCTCGTAGAGCACCACCAGGTAGCGGATGGCCTCCTTGGAGGCTCGGATCCCTCCGGCCATCTTCATGCCCACCCGGCGCCCGGTCTGCTGATGGAACTCGCGGATCGCTTCTCCCATCACCAGAGCTACCGGCAGCGTGGCAGCCGGCTGGATCTTCCCGGTGGAGGTCTTGATGAAGTCGGCACCGGCGGCCATGGCCAGCATGGAGGCACGCCGCACCTGGTCGTAGCTGCCCAGCTCCCCGGTCTCCAGGATGACCTTGAGCTCGACCGAACCGGCGGCTTCCTTCACGGCGGCGATCTCCTCGAAGACCCGCATGTAGTCCCCGGCCAGGAACGCCCCCCGGTTGATGACCATGTCCACCTCGTCGGCGCCGGCGCTCACCACCTGCTCGGTCTCCACCACCTTCACTTTCAGGGACGCCTGACCGCTGGGAAAGTAGGTGGTGACCGAGGCCACCTTGACCCCGGTGCCGTGCACCGCCTGAAGGGCGAAGGGAACCAGGCTGGGGTAGACGACCACCGCCGCCACCGAGGGGACGGACGGGTCGATCGGATCGGGGCGGATGGCCTTGGCGCACAGGGACGCCACCCGGCCCGGCGTGTCCCGGCCTTCCAGAGTCGTCAGGTCCACCATGCTGACCGCCAGCTGCAGGGCCGCCAGCTTGGACTCTCGCTTGATGCTGCGCCCGGCCAGCGAGGCGGCCCGCTCCTCGGCTCCCACCTGGTCCACCGCCGGCACCGCCCGCAGGTAGGACTGAAGGCCCTGGTTGCTCACAGGGCCGGCAGGGACGGCACGCTCCCGCACCGTGGGAAGCGAGGCAGCAGGGTTCATGAGCTCATCCTACGTCGGGTGCGCGGAAACCGTCCGAGTGCGCGGAAACCGTCCGGGTGCGCTGGGCGAGCAGGTGGGGGCCGGCATCGTGGCGGGCGGCGCCCTCATCCTGCTGGGCGTGGTGCTGGTGGACCGGGTGGAAGCCAGGGCAGCCACGCCTGCCACCCCGGCCACCTAGCCGAGGCTGCTCACCCCACCGCGGGTTTGTACTCATCCAGAGGTCGCCGCCGCGCCCCGGTCGCCAGGCGGTAGCCGGCCCACAGCAGGACCGCCCCCAGCAGCAGCGAGAGCGCGAAGGCCTCCGCCTCTCGGAAGAAAGCCACGATGGTGCCCGACACGGCCGGAGCCAGCACGCCCAGCACGATCAGCAGGTTGCCCACGGCCAGGGCGCGGTTGCTCCTCCAGAAGCGAGCCACCGTCAAGAGGGCCAGCACGAGCAGCAGCAGGGTTCCCAGGCTGTTGCCGACCAACGCCCAGATCCTGGGGCCGAGAAAGGAGAAGGTCTCCCGGCCGGAAGGCAGGGCGCCGTCGGGAAGCGGCCTCACGAACGGGGCGGTTAGGGTCACCACAGCCGCCACGGCGGCAAAGGCCAGCAGGGCCACCAGCAGGACGCCGGCCACCCGCCGTCCCAGCACCAGGTAGGCCGAGCCCAGGGCGAGGAAGGGCACGTTGACGATGGCGCCGAAGTAGTAGAAGGCCTTGAAGATGGCGGGGTTCCAGCCGAAGGCGAGGCCGACGAACAGCGCCCAAGTGGCCAAGCCGTACATGAGGATGGCCACCGCCCAGGCGGCCACGTGGGGACGGGGACGGAGCCGGTAACTGCGTACCAGGTCCCCCAGGAAGGCGACCGCCACCAAGGCAGCGAGGGCGGCGAGGGAAGCGGCCATAGGCGGAACGGTAGTTGGCCCCCTGCTAGACATCTCTGATGCGGCCCGCCGTGCGTCGTCCGCCCATCCCGGCGGTGGTGTTGCTCACCCTCGCCCGGCTGGTGGTCAACATCGCCCAGCGGTTCGTCTATCCGTTCCTGCCCGCCATCGCACGCGGCTTGGGCGTCTCTCTCCAGCAAGCCGGCCTGCTGCTCTCCGCCCGGTCCCTGGCCGGTCTGGCCACCCCGCTGGCGGTGGGCATCGCCGGGCGAGGAGAGCGGCGGCTGCGGCTGCTGGCCACCGGACTGCTCCTGTTCGTGGGTGGCACGACCATCACCGCCTCCGGAAGTCTGTACCCCCTGGCCCTGGTCGGGTTCCTCCTGCTGGGGCTGGGCAAGCCGGTCTACGACGTGGGGGCCCAGTCCTACCTGGCCGACCACAGCGCCTACGAGGTCCGGGCGCGCTACCTCACCATCACCGAGCTCACCTGGTCGGGCTCCCTCTTGCTCGGGGCTCCCGCCGCCGGCTGGTTGATCGCCCGCTGGGGGTGGCAGGCCCCCTTCTGGGCTCTGGCGGCGCTGGGCCTCCTGGCCGCCCTCGCCTTGCCGCAGGCCCTGGGTGCCGACTCCCCCAGCGGCACGACCCGCCGCCAACCGCTCCGGCTGAGCCACAGTGCGTGGGCGCTCCTGGTGGCCATCGGTGTCTTCACCTTTGGCACCGAAGTCACCTTCGTGGTGTTCGGCGCCTGGCTGGAGGGCTCCTTCGGGCTCTCCCTGGTGGCCCTCGGCGCCGCCTCCACCGTCTTGGCGCTGGCCGAGCTGAGCGGCGAGGGCGGCACCCTGGCCTTCGCCGATCGCTTCGGCAAGCGGCGGGCGGTGGCGTTGGGCCTCGCCCTCTCGGCGGCCGGCTACGCTCTCCTGCCGCTCGCCTCCGGACGCCTGGCAGCCGGACTGGCGGTGCTGGCCGTGGCGGTGCTCGGTTTTGAGGTTGCCGTCGTGTCTGCCCTCCCCCTGGCCACCGAGATCCTCCCGTCGGCACGGGGACGCTTCCTGGCGCTGATCATGGTGTCGTTTGCGCTGGCTCGCGGGCTGGCGGCGGCGGTGGGCCCGGCGCTCTTCGAGCAGGTGGGGCTGCCCGGCAACGCCGGCCTGTCGGCAGCGTGCAACCTGCTGGCGCTGGCCGTCGTGATGCTGGGGGTGCAGCAGCAGTAGCGGGCGCCGTGCAATAGAGTTGGCGCCCATGCGGAGACACTTGACCTTGAAGAACGCCCGACGAGTGGCGGTAGCGGTGATCGGAGGGACCATCGTGCTCCTCGGCGTCGCCCTGCTGGTGCTGCCCGGCCCCGGGTGGGTGATGATCTTCGCCGGGCTGGCGCTGTTGGGGACCGAGTTCGTGTGGGCCAGGCGCTGGATGAGGAAGGCCAAGGAGCAGGCCCAGCGAGCCAAGGAGAAGATCACCGGCTGAAGGGGCCGCTGGGCCGCAGCGATCCTGGCGTGTAATCTTGCCTCTACACGGCTCGGCAAGGAAGGACTCGATGCCCAAGAAGCTGTACGTCGGCAATCTGCCCTATTCCCTGAAGTCGGGGGAGCTGGAGCAGCTGTTCAGTCCCTATGGAAACGTCGAATCGGCAGACGTCATCATGGATCGGGAAACCGGGCGCTCTCGCGGCTTCGGGTTCGTCGAGATGCAGACGGATGAGGAAGCCGCCGCCGCCATCCGGGAGCTCAATGGCCGCGACGTGGAAGGCCGGGCCTTGGTGGTCAACGAGGCGCGCGAGCGCGAGCCCCGGCGGGGGGGTGGCCGAGAAGGCGGGGGCCGCTACGGTGGCGGCGGCCGGCGAGACGACCGCCGCGGCCCGGGAGGCTACAGCCGGGGGAGGTAGCTTCCTCGCCGGGCGTAGGCCGCTGCGCCCCTACCCGGCACGGCCGATCAGCGCGGATACAGACCGGAGCTGCGCGACTCGTCGGTCTTCCAGAAGATGTCCGAGACCTCTTCGATCAGGTCGACGAGCTTCTGGGCGACATCCGGGTCCATGGACTTCTTGGCATCGCCGGCCTGCTTGGTGGTCCTCCAGAAGAGGTCGTGCAGGTTGGGGAACTCCTCCAGGTGGTGGGGCTTGAAGAAGTCGGTCCACAGCACCCACAGGTGGTGCTTGGTGAGCTCGGCGCGCTCCTCTTTGATGATGATGCAGCGGTCGCGAAACACCGGGTCGTCGGAGGCCTGGTACTTCTTGCAGGCTTGCAGGACCGATTGCGCCTCGATGCGAGCCTGGGCGGGGTCGTAGACGCCGCACGCCAGGTCGCAGTGGGCATGGGCCACCCGTGAGGGTTGGAGCCAGCGCATGGTTACCTCCTCGGCTTCTCGCCAACGGCTCTCCCGTTCACCATACACGGCTCGGGGCGCCAGCCAAGAGTCCAGGTGAACATTAGGAGGGGCGCCTGGCTGGCCCTGCCCGTCGGCCTGCTGGTCGGCCTGGCGGTAGCCATTCGTCGGTTGGGGTTCGAGATCGCCGAGCACAGCATGGTGCCCGTGTTGCAGCCGGGCGACTACGTGATCGCCCTTCCGCTGCGTCGGCCTCCCCGCCGGGGGGAGCTGGTGGTGTTCGAGCACCCGCACCGTCCCGGCTTCTTCCTGGTCAAGCGAGTGGTGGGCCTTCCCTCCGAGACGGTGGAGATCCGGAGCGGTTTCGTCTTGGTCGAAGACGGCCGCCTCGCCGAGCCGTGGGCCGGGCGGCCCACGCCCGGGGAGGGAAGGTGGGCACTTGCCGGTGACCGGGTGTTCGTGCTGGGCGACCGGCGGGCGCACTCGGCCGCCGACGGGCGGGATCTGGGGCCCTTGCCGCTCGGCTCGTTGCGGCGGGTTGCCTTCCGCTACTGGCCGCCTGCTCGGATCGGATGGCCCTCCCGACTGCCCCAGCGGTGATGATGGACGAGCTCGTCCAACGGCTTGCGAGGCTGTCCACCCAAGGCCCGGCGGCGGTCCGCCCGCGCCCCCCGCTCCCTCGCCTCGTTGGGGAGACCGAAGGCGATCGCCCAGCGCGCGCCATGACCGGGAGGCACTCCCAGGACCTCCCGAGCCCGCTCCTCTTCATGCAGCGTCACGGGGCAAGAGCCCACCCCTTCCACTGCGGCGGCCAGCATCATGTTCTGCATCAGGCGTCCCATGTCGAGGTCGTAGCCGTCGGGGTGGCGGACCAGGACCACCACCAGCGGCGCCTCCACCAGGTGGGAGGAGAAGGACCCGCACCGGGCCACCCGGCGGCGCATTTCCTCGTCTTCGATGACGATGAAGGACCAGGGCTGGCGGTTCTTGGCGCTCCCCGTCCAGCGGCCTGCCTCGAGGATCCGGCGCACCTGCTCCCCGGACAGCGACTCCGGCCGGTAACTGCGCACCGCCCGCAGCGACACGATGCTTCGGTAGCAGTCCATTGCCGAACCTTAGGCTTGGCTGTACCGCCAGGCGCCACTATGGCCTAAAGCACTCCAGGCCCTTCCGAAGCTCAGGCTCTAGCCGCGGGTGGCGCGCCACGAAAACCCAAGGTTCCGTCCCTCAGAAGGCCTCGGGCGACCAGGGCTCGACGTCCCAGGCGAACATCTGGTCGGCCGTCCGCAGTGCCCGGCGCTCCCCCTGCACGCGGCCGGCCTGCTGCAAGGTCAGCAAGGAGGCCCCTCCCAGGTACACCGCCCCGAGGTCGGCGGCACCCAGAGTCAGGTCGGGCCCGTCCTGGGTGGGGCGGCATTGTGCTCCCTCCGGCCCTCCTTCCAGGAGGTAGCGACCCTCGTTCCAGGGGCAGAACGAGTCGCGCACCTCCAGCACCAAGCGACCGGGCCGCGAGTAGTGCCGCCCGCTCAGGGCAGCCGGCACGTCGACCACCCGCACCCACATGGAGTCGGAGTGATGCCGCTTCATGCGGCGGGGGTCGGCCAGCATCCAGAGCAGCGGCTCGTCGAGCGGCCGCCGGCGGGCTTCCACCTTGAGGATCAGGTCGACGCCGAACAGGTAGCGCCACAGCCCGGCGTAGCTGGCCAGGTCGGTGGCCATCAGCTCGCCCACCAGCAGCTCGCTGGTGCTGAAGCCGTCCTCCCAAGCGTGCTTGATGCGGTAGCGGGCGTAGCCGAGAGCCTCCCCCTCCTCCTCATACACCGCGTGGCGGTTGGAGGTGTAACCGTCCCGGTGGTGCTCCGGGTCGTGCAGGGTCTCATGCTCCCACCACTCGGCGGAGCGGTTGACCATCCCCGGTCGCTCGGCGCGCACCCGGTCCCACACCGGGGGCCAGGCCTTGAGCGCCTCCTCGCGGGAGATGAGCCTCACGCGCCCCGGGCTGTCGAGCTCGTGGGCGAGTCTGGTGTAGTTGCGCTCGATCACGAACCGCATGCCTTGGGCGGCCATCCCGTAGCCGAACCTTCCGTAGATGACGCTCTCGGAGGCCCACAGGATTGCCAGGGGCTCGCCCCGCTCCCGCACGTCGTCGAGCTGGTGGCGCATCATGCGCCGTAGGATCCCCCGCCGTCGGTGGGTGGGCAGCACCGACACGGCCGTCACCCCGGCGGCGGGCAGGAGCCCTCCCGGGACGGTCAGCTCATAGGAAAAGGCTCCGGCGGTCCCCACCACCTGGGAGCCGTCGAAGGCGGCCAAGGTGCGGTCGAGCTCGGTGATGGCCCGGTCGTGCTCGAGCTCCTCGGGCCGTGCGTCGCCGCCGAAGCCGGCGTGGACGGCCACTCTGTAGTCCTCGAACTGCTCGGGGCCGATGGAGCGGATGTCGACGTCCATCGGCGGCAGTGTAGGAGGGGGCTTGGGCGGCCCGAGGTGGATTTTCTCAGGGGTCGGCGGTCTGGGGCAGGAGTAGCCTGACCGCGTGCCGCGGTTGCCGACGGGGAGCGTCACCTTCCTCTTCACCGACATCGAGGGGTCCACCCGGCTCCTCCAGCACCTGCAAGAGGCGTTCCGGGAGGTGATGGAGGACCACATAAGGGTTATCCGGGAGGCGATCGCCGAGGCGGGCGGCGTCGAGGTGCGCACCATGGGCGATGGCTTCTTCGCGGTCTTCCCCGCTGCTCCCGACGCACTGGCGGCGGCAGAGGCGGCCCAACGGGCACTCTTCGCCCATCGGTGGCCCGAGGACGCTCAGGTGCGAGTCCGCATGGGGTTGCACACGGGGCAGGGCACCTTGGGGGGCGACGACTACCTGGGGCTGGACGTGCACCGGGCGGCGCGTATCGCCTCGGCCGCCCATGGCGGCCAGGTGGTCCTGTCAGGAGC
>JALYHC010000207.1 GCA_030776765.1 Actinomycetota bacterium
GCGCCGGACCCTCCATACCGCTCTCTACGTCTGGATGGCCGCCCTGGTGGTGGGCATCACCGCCGCCCTGGCCCGCGTGGAGATCCTGGCGTGGATCCTCGGACCGGCCGGGGGGATGGCGCTGGGGGCCACCGGCGCATCCGACCGGGTTTACATGGCGCGCATCTCCCCGCCTCGCTTCCTGGGGGAGCTGTACGGTCTCTACGCCACCGTGGGGCGCTTCGCCACCGTGCTGGGCCCCCTGGCCTGGGCCCTCTTCGTGGACGTCCTCGGCTGGGGCCGAGAGGCGGCCATGGGCTCGCTGCTGGTTTTCCTGGTGGCGTCCCGGGCCGTCCTAGGGCGGGTGGACGACGAGCGGCGTCAGTGGGGGCTGGACGAGGTCTGAGCCCGCTGAACGAGAAAGGCCGCCACCAGTCCTCCCGAGTTCACGGCGACATGGAGGAGGAAGGGCGCCCAGATCGCGTCGGTCAGCAGGCGCAGCCCGCACAGGCCCACCCCGGCGGCGGAGGTGGCGCCCACGGCCAGGGCCACATAGCGGGCCGCCTCCCCCACCCGGTTGATCCGGAGGGCCTCCCGGCTGGGCTCCACGTGCCACAACCCGAAGGCGACGCTGGAGGCCAGGATGGCCGGCCACGGGTCCCAGACTGCCAGGAAGAGTCCCAGCAGCACCCCTCGGAAGAGCACCTCCTCGGCCAGGGCGGTGCCGAGGGGCACCCGGATGGCGGCCTGATAGGCCACCTCCCGGCCATCCAGGTCCGCCACCCGCCGGTCCCAATAGAGAGGACGGGTGCCCGGCAGGAGCGGGCCCACGGTCACCGCCATCACCGCGGCCAGCACCAGACCGATGGTGAGTGCCGGCTCGTCCGGCCGCCCCAACCCGAGTGCCTGGGCGTCCAGCCCGGCCCATCCTCCCACCAGCACGGCCAGGAGAGCCGTACCGAGGTTGATGGGCACGTAGAGGGGTCCCGAAGCCAGCCGGGAGCGATTGAGGAGGGTGTTGTAGGCGAGCAGGGCGGCCGCCATCGCGAGGGCGGCGATCACAGCGTGTAGAAGTCGCTGAAGTCCCAGTACTGAGCGGCCCTGGCCCGCAGCCGGGGGCGCTCGAACCGGCCGAACACCGACACCAGAAAGGCCAGGATCACCGCCACCAGGCCCGCCCACACCGGCCGCAACAGCCACCAGGCCGCGCTTGCGGCAGGGGGCTGGGGGAACCCGGCCGGATAGACGATGAGGACGGTGAGGAGCAGTGCGGTCAGGTGCCAGAGGAACACCGTCATGATGATGGCGTTCATCCCGATCACCGCCTCCCAGATCCGGGGCCGCTCCAGCCAGCGGCTGATCGGGCCGCGCAACAGCATGGCCAGCCCGATCTGCCAGATGGCCAGGGCCATGATCGGGGTGGTGGGCGGGTTCATGTTGGAGATGGGGTCGCCCGGGAGACCCACCATGCTGCCCGGGTAGGGACCCCAGGCGGTGAGCACGACCAGGCCGGCCAGGCCGGCCAGCGCCATCACCCAGAAGGCGGCTCGGGGCAACCGCCCGAAGGTGCCGTCGGCGTAGAAATAGCCCATCTGGTGGACGAAGACCCAGATGACCAGGACGTTGAGGAACCCGGCCGGCTCCAGATCCAGCCCGAACCGCAGCCAGTCGATGAGCAGGGCCGATCCCCCCGTCGCCAGGAGGGCCTTCAGCCGGTGGCGGGCGTGGAGGCGAGCGGTGAACGGGCTCAGCACCACCATCAGGAGATAGACACCCAGGAACCACAGCGGCCCGATGGCCAGCGAGAGCGCCAGCGGCAGGGTGCCGGCCGGGACGCCCGGAAGGAGCTCGAAAGTCGGGGCCGCGAGGATCCAGGTGACCATGAAGATGCCGGTGGGGCGCAGGAGCCGGATGAGGCGGCTCCGCACGAACGAGCCGGCCGACCCGCCCCGCCGTCGCACCGACTCCAGGGTGACCAGGTTGGAGAACCCGCCCACGAAGAAGAAGATCGGCATGACCTGGAACACCCAGGTGGCCAGCCAGAGCCTCGGCACCAGGTCCAGGACGTTGTCTCCCCGGATCACGTCCCCGCGCCAGACGACCACCGCGATCAGCCAGTGGCCCAGGACCACCACCCCGATGCTGAAGGCGCGCAGGAAGTCCACGTACCGGTCGCGGGTGGAGGGTGTGGCGGCCGCCAGTTTGGCGAGGGTCGAAGGAGCGGTGGGCGCCTGAGCAGGGCGTTCCTCGACCCAGATCTCCGCGCCGTCGGCCATGGTCACATCATCCGACGGATCCGCCCGCCAGGCAAGCAGCCGCCGGCTAGTGGGCCCTGATCCGGGTAGCGGTCACCTCGATGGGTACCGAGTAGCTCCGAGCGAAACCGGGTGGGTCGTTTCCG
>JALYHC010000208.1 GCA_030776765.1 Actinomycetota bacterium
AAGCGACGAAAGTCACCGTACCCAGGGTTCGCCCCCGGGCCGTCAGCGGGGCGATCATCGCCGACCGGGCCCCCAGCCCCCGGAGGAGCTCGAGGTGCTCGGCATCCCGGGCCGCCTCCGCTAGCAACGAGTCGGGGATCTCCGAGTACAGCGCAGAGCGCCCCGTCGCCACCACCGGGTAGGCCCCGTGCCGGTCCTCGGGCCTCGGGGGGTAGCGGTGCTCGATCTCCTCGACCTGCTTGCCCTTCCCCGGGTCGAAGTGGGCCACGCCCAGGCTCTCGGTGGTCCCTTCCTCGCCCATCAGGCGCACCACGCACCAGTCCGCCAGGCGGGGGACGGCCAGCTGGGCCAGCTCGCGCAGGGTGGGGTGGGGATCGAGAGACGCTGACATCGCCAGGCTGGCCTCGGCCAGGACCCGGTCCTGCTCCTCCCGCCGCTTGCGCACGGTGATGTCGCGCACGTGGGCCTGGAAGAGTGGCGGGCCGGACAGGCCGACCAGCGTGAAGGCGGCCTCGGCGCGGAACTCCACGCCGTCGGCGCGAAGGGCATTGAGCTCGATGCGCCTCCCCAGCACCGAGGCGCGCTCTGTGGCCAGGTAGCGGGCCAGGCGCCGGCGGAAGTCCGCTCTCGTCGATGGCGGGAGCAGCAGTTCGGCCAGGTCCTCGCCGATCACCTCGTCTCGCTGGTACTGGAAGATCTGCTCGGCGCCCCGATTGAACTCCAGGATCTTGCCCCGATGGTCCATCACGATGATGCCGTCGAGGGCCGAGTCCAAGATGGCACGCAGCAGCGCCTCACTGCTCGGGAAGGCAAGCTCGTCCGAGTCCGGCGTCAACGACTTGCCGAACGGCTTGCCGACCGCCCCCCTCATGGCATCGAGGAGGCGGGCCAGCCCATGCCGAGGGCCCGAATGTGCCTGCGCCCTCCTCACCATCCAGGCCGGGTGCAACCGGCTCGTCGACAAACGTCTCCCTCCACCCCAGGCCTCACCCCATAGCTCTTCGAGAGCCTACTCCTTGGTCCATCACCGCCGCCTCTCGATGCGTGGGCCGGGGGCTCGGGTAGCGCCGCAGCACCAGGCCCTCCCGGTACTCGAAGACCTGGGTGTCCCGGCCCCAGTGCAGCAGGCGGCCCGGCACCTTCACGCCCACGCCGTGTGGGTGCTCAGTTTGCTGACGAGAGGCGGGGGAAAAGAGGGATTAGTGCTCTCGACATCGGCGACTTTGAACATCAGGTGATTCGAATCGCCGACGATACAGAAAGGCGGCGAACCAAGGAAGCGGTCATGCGGGCCTCCCTCCAACTCGAACTTCCGTGCACGGTCTACAGCCCCGGCTTGGCTCGGCAGGCGATCCGAGGAGTGTCGGCGCTGATGACTCGTCGGGAGGTCGAAGACCTCGAGCTGCTGGTGAGCGAGCTCCTCGCCAACAGCGTGCGGCACTCGGGCGCCGGCCCCGAAGAGGTGATCCATCTCGACCTGGAGATCGCCGGAGACCGGATCAGCGCACGCGTGGGCGACGGAGGCCCCGGGTTGCTGGTGGCCAAGCGTGGGGATCGCCAGGGGTTCGGATTGCACATCATCGAGCGTATCTCCACCAGGTGGGGGACCTCGAGAGACGGCCGCTCCCAGGTCTGGTTCGACCTGCGCCGAGGTGACTAGTAGGGGCGCTGGAAGCTCCGCCGGGCCTGCTCGACGAGGACGCGCCAGTCGCAGCCGTCCAGGTGATCGTTGACCATCCCCACCGCCTGCATGAAGGCATAGGCGGTGGTGGGACCGACGAAGGTCCAGCCTCGCCTCTTGAGGTCCTTGCTCAGGGCCACCGGTGGGCTCACCGAGCCCGAGGCGACCGACCTGCGGGACGGCTCGAAGCGCCAGAAATAGGCGGCCAGGCTGCCCTGCTCGCCGATCAGCTCCAGGGCGCTGTGGGCGTTGTTGATGGTGGATTCGATCTTGGCCCGGTTGCGGACGATGGACGAATCGTCCAGCAGCCGCTCGACATCTGCAGCGTCGAAGCCTGCCACCGCCTCCAGCTCGAAGCCCTCGAACGCTCGTCGGAAGTCGGGCCGCTTGCGCAGAATGGTCACCCAGCTCAATCCGGCCTGAAAGCCTTCCAGGCAGATCTTCTCGAAGAGCCGCCGGTCGTCGGAGACCGGAAAGCCCCATTCGGTGTCGTGGTACGTACGGTAGAGCGGGTCGTCCCCGCACCACCCGCAGCGCCTGGCGCCTTGGCCATCGACGATCAAGCCGGAGCTCACCGGGTTTCCCTGGAGGGCGAGGCCCCCTACCCCAGCCTCTACCCCATAGGTAGGCCCATGGGCGGGCGGACCGGGTAGCCCGGCCTCTCGATCGGCGCCCGAACCAGGTTGCCCCACTCAGTCCAGGAGCCGTCGTAGTTCCGCACCCTCTGGTAGCCGAGCAGGTGGACGAGGACGAACCACGTGTGGCTGGAGCGCTCCCCGATCCGGCAGTACACCACCACGTCGTCGTCGGGATCCAGGCCAACCTCATCACGGTAGATGCGGCGCAGCTCATCGACGTCCTTGAGAGTGCCGTCGTCGTTGGCCGCTCGCTTCCACGGCACGTTGGCCGCTCCCGGGATGTGGCCTCCTCGCAGGGCCCCCTCCTGGGGATAGTCGGGCATGTGGAGCAGCTCCCCCCGGTACTCCTCAGGAGACCTGACGTCGACCAGTGGGCGCCGGGCCCCCACGTGGTCCTCCACGTCGGGGCGAAAGGCCCGGATCGCCTCGTCGCGGCGCTCCACCACGGGATAGTCGGTGGGAGGACGACGCGTCGCTTCCGTGGTCATCGCTCGCCCCTCTTCCTGCCACTTCTGGCGCCCTCCGTCCATCAGCCGAAGGTCGGGGTGCCCGAAGAGGGAGAAGACCCACAAGGCGTAGGTGGCCCACCAATTGAACTTGTCCCCGTAGAACACCACCGTGTGGTTGCGATCGATCCCCTTCTCGGACATCAGCTCGGCGAAGCCCTGTCCGTCCAGGTAGTCCCGCGTCACCGGGTCCTGGAGGTCGGTGTGCCAGTCGATCTTGACGGCTGCCGGGATGTGACCGGTCTCGTAGAGGAGGATGTCCTCATCGGACTCGACGATCACCACCTCCGGGTCCCCGAGGTGGTCCTGCACCCATTCGGTGCTCACCAGCACCTGGGGATGGGAGTAGTCCTGGAACCTCGGGGAAGTGTCGGGTGCCACGCGAGCGGTCATAGCGCCTCCTCTCTGCATTTGCGGCCTCTATGAACTATAAACACTATCGAGATAGTTGTAATAGGGGACATGGCTGTACCGCAGAAGCTGCAGAGCATCGTGGACCTGTTCGCCGGGGCCCCCAAGGAGCTCCGCCTGCAAGCCCTGCTCGAGTATGCGGGGAGGCTGCCCCCTCTCCCCGCTCACCTGGCCGAAAACCCCCACCTACTCGAGCGGGTGCACGAGTGCCAGAGCCCCTTCTTCGTTGCCAGCCAAGTAGAGGAGGACGGCTCGGTGACCTTCTTCTTCGAGGCGCCCCCCGAAGCTCCCACCACCCGCGGCTACGCCGGCATCCTCGCCAACGGGCTCAACGGGTCTACCGTGGAAGAGGTGCTCGAGCTGCCAAATGACTTCTATCTCGGCATGGGCTTGGGAGAAGTCATCTCCCCCCTGCGCCTGCGAGGCATGTCGGCCATCCTCGGACGGATGAAGCACCAGCTGCAGACGGCCAACCGGCCATCCCCCACCTAGCCGGCGGCAGCGCTCGCAGGCCTCAGGTTGGAAGGAGCGCTCCTTCCCATGTGTATGCCGGGACCGGCCGGGCGTACACCACCACATTGCTGTCGTAGAGCCTCGTCGAGCGGTCGAACGTGCCCCCGCACGTCACCAGCGTCAGCACCGGGTGGCCGTCCCGGGCGAAGATCCGATCGAGGGGGAGGGTGCCCTTCTCGTACCTGGCGAGCGCCTCGACACGAAAGCGCCGCTCGCTGCCGTCCTCGAAGCCCACGACGATCACATCCCCGGGCCGGAGCCGATCGAGCCCGAAGAAGACTCCTGGGCCGCGTCCCGCCAGGTCCACATGGGCGGCCATGACCGCCGAGCCAGATTCGCCAGGGGCCGGTCCGTACTCGTACCAGGCCACCTGGGACACCGATTGGGGAACCTCCATGCGGGCAGCGTCTACCCGCGCCACCACCACCGGCGCCTCCACGCCCAGGGCATCGATGCGCAGGCTCACCGGGGGCGGCCCGGCGTTGGGAGAAAGGCTCTCCACCCCCGCCGGGCGGTAGGCCAGGAGGGTCCCCGACGACCTGGACGGCTCGGATGGCACCGCCGAGCCGGCCGCGAGCGGATTGCCAGGTCGGGCGTCGGCGGCCAGGCCCCCGGTGCCGGTGGGGATGAAGGCCGGCGGCGTCTGGAGCCCGGTGATCACCTGCACGGCTACGTCGAAGGAGTCCCCCTCCACTGAGCCGATCCCGTAGATGACGTAGGAGGTGCCTTCCGTCAAGTCCAAGTCGGCCTCGAAGAGGGCCGGACCGGGCTCGCCGGTGGGCACCACCTCGATGGTGTAGCTGCCCTCTGGTACCTCGGCGGACCCCTCCTCTTGATTGGCGAGGCCGCCGATCAGCACCTCGTCCTCGGCCAGCACGTCCACTTCCGGGGCCACTGCACCATGGCGGAGGGTGACGCGGGCCTGACCGGCGGGGATCTGGGAGGTGTCGTCGACGAACACGGTGAGAGTCGGCTGGCCGGTCTCCGTGACGTTGGCCACCACGGTGGCATGGGCCCCTCCGCTCAGCCTCACCGTGGCAGAGAGCCGGGCGTCTTCGATGGCGGGGTTGGCTCCGGCCGGGTAGAGCTCTACCTCATACGAGGCAGCGGACAGCCGCAGCGCCTCGGTGATCATCCCGAAGCTGATCTCGGAGACGACCAGCTCCCCGTTCACGTACAAGTCCACGGGGAACCCTTCGTCCCCCTCGACGGCGTGGACGACCGTGATTGTGCTGCCCGTCTCCTGGGCGGCGGCAGGCAGGCCGGGCAGGACGGCCAGCACCAGCACCATCACGAGGCTGAATCGACGCACTTCTCGCACTCCTTTCTTCATCCTCAGGAAGGGTCCAGCCTGACAGTGGTAGAGCCGCCGGGCTCGTAGCGGTAGTCGGGGTGGAGAACCTTCACCACGGTGAAGGCCACTTGCCCGCCGTGGAGGCCGTCCAGCTCGAAGTGGGCCACTCCGTCCTCGCCCGTCGCTCGCCCCACCAGGCCCAGCGCACCTCCCGACCAGATGCCAGCGACGGTGACCCCGGGGATGGGCGTGCCATCCTGCGCGAGCACCTCCACCGTGACCGCGGCGGTCCAGGTCTCCACGGTGCCCTCCGCCGATCCGCCCACCACTACCAGCATGGCCGGGACACCTACCGTCGTCGAAGTGACCACCGGCGCCGGCACGGTCGCCGTGGCCGGTGGGAAGGATCGCCTGAGGCTCACCGCAGGGTCGCGCCCCGCACTCACCGGGCCGCTGACCAACCGGGCCGGGGCCACCTCGACCTCCTTCGGCCCTGGCCTGTAGCGAAAGGCGGCGTCGCTCACCATCACCCCGACCAGGGCGCCGGCCAGCACGATGATGAGGGCTGCAGCCAGCGGGCGGGACTCCTGCTTCCCCATCAATCACCCCGGGACCCGGCGCCCGCCAGCTGAGGCCCCAGGAAGATCCACAGGCCCGAGTTGACGTCGCTCAGGTAGACCAGCTCGCCCTGGGGATGGACGCCCCGGGCGAAGGGAAAGGCCTCGGACCCGTCCGGTGCCACCCAGTAGCCCTGAGGGTCCGGGATCGGAGGGGGGACGAAGGAGGCCACCTGGCGAGGGCGGGCCGGGTCGGTCAGGTCGACGATGAGCACGCCGTCCGAGTGCCAGGCGATGTACTGCAACTCTCCTCGCCGGACGCCCTCGTGCACCGCGTAGAGGCCATCCTGAAGGATGCCCTCTCCGTCCCCCCGGGCGTGCTCCGTGGCGAAGCTGCCGATCTCGACCGGATGGTCCGGGTCGGAGACGTCGAAGAGCCGCTGGTGACCCCAGCTCGGCTGCGGGCCGAGGCTGAGCACCTTCTCGTTCTGGGCCACCAGCCGGTGGGCCGGATCGAACCAGCCCGAGTAGACGTTCTGCCCAGGCGTGCGGGAGATCAGGCTGGGGCGGGCGGGGTCGGACACGTCGAGCAGCATGGCTCCCGCATCCCACTGGGCGACCAACAGGTGCCGACCACCCTCGGCGAAGGTGGCCATCTGAGCGGGAAGGGCCTCCGCACCGTGCTCGGCCAGGAGCCGGTTCCGCATGGCCGCCGGTGCATCGCGCCGGACGTCCCAGGCGGACAGCTCTCGCGGGTGCCGAGGGTCGGTGAGGTCGATGAGGCGGGTATCACCCCTCCCCTCGTGGAAGAACGAGTTGGGAACGGTCACCGCCGCCAGCACCCGACCATCCGCCCGCTCGGCAACGCTCAGCGAGAGGACTCCCTGGGAACGGGGGCCGGTGGAGAGCGTGGAGAGCAGCTGCGGGCGGCCCGAGTCTCCCAGGTCGTAGAGCGCCAGGCCCCGGAACAGGTCCTGGTGGCGCCCGGCCTTGCCGGCGTCGCACAGGCCGACACCCACCACCGCTACCTCGCCCTCGAACCCCCCCCTCTCGATTCTCCCCACCCACACCTCGTCGGTGCTCGTCCCCGGAAACTCCTCGCCGGCCGCCAGGGAGCCCACCAGCGAGGGGGCCGCCGGGTCGGTGGCATCGATGATACGCACACCGTGGGAGGGACAGCGGGTCGGCGCGCCCCCTGATCCCAGGTAGACGGTCCCCTCGAACACCCACAATCCCGCGTTGAAGCCGCCGCCGGGGTCCAGGTGGCCCACCAGAGTGGTCCCCTCAGTTCGGGGACGGAGGCCGGGGTCGCTTCCGGTCAAGAAGGGATAGGGGTTGAGGACCGTCCCGTCGGGAAGGTGCAGCTCGAAGTGGAGGTGCGGTGGGGTGCTCTCGGCATTGCCGCTGTCTCCCACGTATCCGATGACGGTTCCCGCCTGCACCGCCATGCCCTCCTCGATACCGGGAGCGAACGGCTCACCTCGGCCGTCGTCGGTTCCGGGCGTGTCGTCATTGAGATGGATGTAGAGGGATCGGGACCCGTCGAGGTGCTCGACCACCGCGTAGTAGCCGGCCCGCCCACCCCGACCAGTGTGAGCCACCAGCCCGTCGGCCGCCGCCACCACCGGGGTGAGCTTCTCGGCGAAGATGTCGGTGCCCTGATGGGCCCGCCCCCCCGGCCGAGGGGCGCCGAACGTGTCCACGAAGCTGGCTTCGCCGGCCACCGGGAAGGTCAGGGGTGGGAGCGGAGCCTGGGCATCCTGTGCCCCGGCCGGCGAGCCCCCCAAGAGGGCGATCGTCAGGAACAGGGCAATGGCCCGCACGAGAACGGAGGCGCTCGTCCGTGGTTGGGGATGGCGCCGGATCACCCGCCTCACACGCCCACCGCGGCGCGGGCGGTGAGCAACAGACCTCCCACCATCACCAGGCCGGCGGTAGCCACCGGCAGCAGCCGGGCCAGGCCAGCTGCTCGCCCCATCAGTCGTAGCCGAGGGCCCATGGGGGATCCCATATGCCCCGTGTTGGCCCTCGACCTGTGCAGCAGCCGGCGGGCCCGCAGCAGCAGCAGCCCCGCCCCCACCAGCACCACCGCCATCCCGATTCCGTAGGCGGCCACCAACGCCACCCCCAACCAGGCACGGCCTAGGGCGATCGCCCCCAGCAGCACCAAGAGTGCGGAGGGACTGGGGACCAGGCCTCCGGCGAACCCCATCGCCACCAGGCCGCGCCACCCGAGTCCTTCCTCCTGATGGTGGTGCCCATCCGGGCCGTGGTGGCCGGCCGGGCCGTGGCCGGGCCTGGCCCGGCGCCCCAGCGCCCGCCTCAGCAGGCCCACGCCGATGCCGGCGATGAGCAGCCCGCTCGTCATCCCCAGCCAGGGGTACCACAGGGCCGGGGCGAGGTCCCCGCCCAGTCCCAGCATCATCCCCAGCACCACCACCCCGGCGGTGTGGGTGGCGGCGACGGTGAGGCCGATCAGCAAGGCATAGCGGTGGGCCTTCTGCTCGCCGGCGATGTAGGCGGCCATCACCGTCTTGCCATGCCCGGGCGCCAGCCCGTGCAGGCCGCCGAGCACCAGGGCCAAGCCCAGCGCCAGCAGTGCCAAGGGCACGGTCAGCTCCCGAGAGGCCATCAACGAGGACATCCACTGTGCCCCTCGGTCGAGCCGCCGCCCCAGCACCCCGCTTACCTGCGGCATCCCCTCGGCTCCCCCGGCAGCCGGCCCGCCCGGCTGCACGGTGAGGGAGGCCGCCTGCTGCCGAGGAGGCGACTGCAGCAGGTCGGCCGGGTAGGCGGTGAGGCGCCTGCTGATGCTCTCCTCGGGAACGTCGCTCGCCACCAGCCGGGCGCCGTCACCGGTGGCGGTGATCTCGCGCCAACCGAGGCGGCCGGCAAAGTTGGTGTCGACGTAGCTGACCGTCCGGCGCCCGGCCTGCCCCTCGTCCTGGATGCCCATGGGGGAGACCATGGAGCATTCGAGACGCAGGGTGGGCAGGTCCGCTTGGCCCGGGGGGAAGGTCATCGTGCTCGACGCCACCTTCACAAGGGAGCGGCGGCCGTCCACCCTCACCTGGATCCCGGCTGCCAGGCGCTCGCACGTCTCCTGGCGGAACGCCGCCTCTTCTCCGGCATCCAGGCGGCCATCCGCGTCCCCGTCCATGCCCTGTCGCGCCTGGAAGGTGGGGATCTCGGCCATGTCCACGACGTAGTCGATGAGCAGTCGTCCCGGCTGTGCCCGCAGTCCGGCATAGACGTTCGTGCTGAAGTTGCCCAGCGGGTGGGCGGTGGCCGCGCCCGCCGGCAGGAGGACGAGGGCGGTCGCCAGGGCGCACAGGACCAGGGCCCGCCTGGACCTCACCGGTCCGCCCACTCCTCGGGGAGCTCCGTGCCCAGCCGCCCGGCGAGCTGTCGGGCCTGCTCCTGATGAAAGGGTGAGAACCAGGGGTTGATCTCGAAGGCGGTACGCAGCTCGCGTCCCGCCCGCTCGGATTCGCCCAACTGATCGTGGATGAC
>JALYHC010000209.1 GCA_030776765.1 Actinomycetota bacterium
GTCCGGGCCGACCTGACCCACTAGGTTGCCGAGGAGGCCCGGCCCCAGCAGGCCGGGGAGAGCCTCCGGCCTGGCAATGGGGCCGTGCGATCTACGTGTTCTGGACCTACAGCGGGCCGAACGCGTAACGGGGCGCTCTGCGCCCTCTGGGTCGGTCCGCAACCTCACTGGACATCCCACCCGCCACCCAGGCCCATGCCCCTTATCAGTCAACTCCGGCCGTTGACCCGACCGTTTGAAAGCCCCGCCTGGCGGGTAGGAGGAGTTCGATTGGAGCGAAGAAAGGATGCCCAGTGTCTGTGCTAGCACAAGTAAACCTCCAGCAGCCATTGGAGGAGGCATGGGCGAGCGTCTTGACGTTCGTGCCCAAGCTCGTCGGGTTCCTGCTCATCCTCATCGTCGGCTACTTCATCGCCAAGATCATCGGGAGGATCATCGACAAGGTCTTGGAGCGGGTCGGGTTCGACCGGGCCGTCGAGCGCGGCGGGGTGAAGAAGGCGCTCTCGCGTTCGCGGTACGACGCGAGCGGCATCCTCAGTAAAGTCGTGTTCTACGCCCTGTTCTTGTTCGTGCTGCAGCTGGCGTTTAGTGTCTTCGGCCCGAACCCGATCAGCGAGCTCATTCAGAGCGTGATCGCCTACCTGCCTAAGGTGTTTGTCGCCATCGTGATCATCGTCGTCGCCTCCGCTATCGCCGCGGGCGTGCGGGAGATCGTCGATGCCAGCCTCGGAGGGCTGAACTACGGCAGGCTGCTTGCCAATATCGCATCGGTGGCGATCCTCGCCATCGGGCTGTTCGCCGCTCTCAACCAGCTCGAGATCGCCGAACCGATCGTCAACGGGTTGTTCTACGCGGCGCTGGCGATCGTCGCCGGGTCCGCCATCATCGCCATCGGCGGCGGCGGCATCCAGCCGATGCGTGCGCAGTGGGAAAAGGCCCTCTATCGAGCCCAGGAGGAGGCGCCGAAAATCAAGCAGGAGGTGCAGACGACTTCCGAACAGGACCTCAAAGCCCGCGCCGAGCAGCGCAAGCAGCAGTACGAGCAGACCGGCGCAGGCGAGGAGACCGGCTCTCACCGCCGCTAACGCTGAGGTTGGCCGACGGGGCTGACCTCTTCTTTCGACTGACCTGGCGCGATAGGGGCGAAGGCGGAGCGTCTTCTGGCGAGCGCTCACCGTCCCGGTGGCACTGGCCGGTTCACGTGTTCCCGGGCCGGCTGCGGTTTCTCGGCGGCGTGCCGTGCACCGCCCTACCCGATTCGGGGCACTACATCAGCATCCAACCGGCGCCGCTGGGCTACACGTCCGGCTCGAAGCCGGCCTTGAGCTGCTCGTAGACGCCCTGGTACGACTCCCACTGGTCGGCCCGGGTCTGAAAGAAGAGGGCGAACCCGTATTCCCCGGTGACGAAGCCAAGGTCGAGGGCGTGAAGGTCGGCGCCCCCCTCGGTGTAGGTGAACTCCCAGATGCCAGCGTCGTAGCCCTGATAGGTGGCGGGGACGATGCGGATCTCCTGGTAGTTCTCGTGGGCGGCGGCGAAGCTGTCCGAGAGGTCCTCCCAGGCGGCCACCGGGTCGGGCCCGGGCTGGTCGGTCCAGTCGACGCGTAGGTAGGCGCCCGTGGCCGGGTCGACGAAGTCGGTCAGGTTGCCACCGGGATCCCGCAGCTCCCAGTCGGCGGGCACCGTCACCCGGTACGTCTCCCCCTCGTACACCACCCAGCCGCTGGGGACCACCCCCACCGGCGACGGCGCCGTGGTGGCGGGCGGGACGGTAGTAGCGGGCGGCACGGTGGTGGTCGGCGGCACGGTGGTGGTCGGCGCCGCCAGCGTCGTCTGAGCTGGCTGACTGGTCTCGGTTGGCTCGGTCTGGATAGTGGCCGGCTGGGTGGTCTGGGGCGGAACCTGGGTGGTACCGGCCAGCTCTTCCTCCGGGGTGGAGGCGGCGAAGAGCGCCACCAGGCCCACTACCAGCAGGATGGCCAGTGCCCACAGGCCGGCGACGGCCAGGCGCCGGAGATGGGGCCGTTCGAGTAAGGGGGCGGGAGCGCCGGGCATTGCGGCCGTTGGAGCCTCGGGGACCACCTCTGGGGGAGGAGCCTCCTGAGGAGACACCGGGAGCGGGGGTGTCTCGTCCAAGGGGCCCTCCCCGCGGGCCACTGCCTCGAGCAATGAGCGCACATGGGCCAGCGACGGCCGCGCGCCGGGGTCCTTTGCCAGCAGCCGCTCCACGACCGGGGCTAGGTGCCCCGCCCGTTGCATGGGCCGGGGTGGCTCGTTGACCACCGCCTGGGCCGTCGCCAGCGGCATGTCCCGGTCGAAGGGCGAGACTCCCTCGACTGCGTAGTAAAGGGTTGCTCCCAGACCCCAGATGTCGGCCGCCGCCCTCGCCCGGCGACCCTCGGCCTGCTCCGGCGCCATGTAGGAGGGGGTTCCGAAGACCAGGCCCGTCCTGGTGAGGGCCGGATCACCCGCCACCGAGGCGACCCCGAAGTCGGTGAGCCGCACCTCGTCGTCTCCGGAGATGAGCACGTTGCCCGGCTTGACGTCCCGGTGGACGATGCCCCGGGCGTGGGCGGCCTGCAGGGCCTCCACCATGGCTATGCCGATGCGGGCGGCTCGCCGCTCGTCCAGCGGACCCTCTCGCTTGACCATGCTGGCCAGGTCGGTGCCGGAGACCAGATCCATGACGATGAAGATCGAGTCGCCCTCCTCGATGACGTCGTACACCGTGGTGGCGCCCGGATGGTCGAGCCTGGCCGCCGCCCTCGCCTCGCGCAGCACCCGCGCCCGGGCGTGGGCGGCTTCCTGGGCGGGGAGCGTCACCTCCTTGATCGCCACCTCTCGTCCCAGGACGGTGTCCCGGCCCCGCCACACCACTCCCGCCCCTCCCCGGCCGATTTCCGAGAGGGTCTCGTAACGACCGGTGATCCGCCTGGCTTGGGCACCCATGACTCATCTCCAGGTCGGGAGATCCAGCGCTAACGATACCCAGTGGGCCGGTGCTCCCATCCGGCTGGGGGAGGCAGGCGGGCCTGGATGTTGAGGCGCACGTAGTCGATGGTGAGCGGTGGCGCCATCCGAGTGGCCACCTGCCCGACGAAGCGCCGCCGCCTGTCGGGCGGAAGGCAATCCAGATGGGGGCCGAGCGAGACGGTGCGCAGGTATTCGAGAGGTTCCGGCGGGACCACCGGGTAGGGCTGCAGCCAACAGCGAACGCCGGTGAAGCCCGCCTCCAGCAACGCCGCTTCGGTCTCCTGGGGTCCGGCGAAATGCGACGGGCGCTCGAAGCCGGCGAAGTCGGCTGCGAACTCCCGGCTCCTCGCCACCTCATTGGCGGCGGCGAGCACCCCGGCGATGTTCCCCTCTCCCCCGCACTGGGCCACCAGGTGCCCACTCGGTCTCAGCAGCTGGGCGAGGTGCCGGAACAAGCAGAGGTGGTCGGGGATCCAGTGGAAGGTGGCGGTCGAGAAGACGGCGTCCACCGGCTCGTCCAGCTCCAGCTCCCCGACGTCGGCCTGCACCACCTCCACGTTGGGACCCAGGGATCGGCGGGCCATCTCGACCATGGCGGACGAGACGTCGACCGCGATGACCTTGCCCCGCGGCAGGCGGTCGGCCAGCAAGGCGGTGACCCGACCCGTCCCGCAACCGACGTCGAGCACGGTCTCGTCACCCTCGAGGACGAGGCGCTCCAGCACCTCCTCGCCCATGCGCTCCATCGGCTCGGAGACCTGGTGGTAGCTGAGGGCGTCCCAGTCCCGATTCTGCATCGGACCGTTTATAGCCAGGTTGGGGAACCGTCCGTCGGGGGTAAGTTCGCCGGAGACGGGGAATCAGGAGGCTGGGATGAGACTCGAGGACGTGGGACGGGCCGGGCTGGTGGGCTGGCGAGGAAGGGTGGGCGACCGCGTGGCCTCCTCGCTGGGGAGCCGCACCCGCCTCGATCCCGACCTGGTGCGCACCTGGGTCGGCTTGGTCTTCCTGGGCCTCTCCGCCTACTACCTGGTCCGAAGCGTCGGGGAGGTCCGTCGCCGGCTAGGATGATCACCGGGAGAGCTACCCGGGGATCTAGCGCCTCAGGTAGGAGGGTTAGAGACCGGTCGCCGCCCTCCTACTGCCCCACCGGGTCTCGAATGTACAGGGAGACGTGGCTGCCACTCGAAGCCGCGAAGGGCTGGCGGCGCCAGCCTCCCCAGCGGTGCTCCAGCCGTAGCCCCGCCAGCCGGGCCATCAAGTCCAGCTCGGACGGCCAGGCGTAGCGAAGCGCCACCGGAAAGAGCCGGACACCCTGCTGGTCGATCACCAGGTGCTGGCTGGTGATCTGCTGGCCCACCGGGTCGTGGTGCGAGAGGTCGAGCTCCACCTCGTCGAGCTCCACCCGGTTGACGGTGATCGACTGGTCCCGAGTGAAACGGGTGAGGTCGGGCATGAACGCCCGGATGACGAACCTGCCCCCGGAGGTGAGGTGGACGGCCACGTTGCGAAAGCAGCGCAGCTGGTCCTCTTGGGAGAGGAGGGCGAAGAAGGTGTTGAAGGCCACGAACACCAGCGGGAAGGCGCCTTCCACGCCCACGTCGGCGAAGTTCCCGATGGTCACGGGGAGGCCTTCACCGCCGGGCTTCTCGCGCAGCTTGGCCACCATTGCTTGCGAGGCGTCGATGCCGTGCACCTCGATGCCCCGCTCGGCCAGTGGCAGGGCGATCCGCCCGGTGCCGATGCCCAGCTCCAGCGCCGGCCCGCCTTCCGCCACCTCGGCGAGCAGGTGGACGGCCGCTTCCAGGTCAGGGAGACCGCCGTACCGCCGGTCGTAGAACTCGGCGATCCGGTCCCCGTAAGTCTCGGCCCGAAAGCCCTCCATCCGACCAGTAGAGCAGAAGGCTCGGGTATGGGAGGGTGAATTTGGCGGACGCCCACCTACGGTCACAGCAGAAGTGTCACTCGAAGGAACAGGGCCACCGAGGCCAGTACCAGACCGGTCGCTAGGTCAATGACCGCCGCGTCGTTCGTGCTTCGATGGCTCCAAAGCACCTCTAAGGAGCCGGGGACTTTTCCGAAAGTGGGGCCTTAAGGGGCTCGTTCCCGTCACAGCCTCTTACTAGTATCGAACGTATGTTCGCTTCCGAGGTATCCATCGATCAGCTGGAGCAGCAGCTCGTGGCCGAGGAGCGCACCATCGCCCAGATCCGGGCTCGCCAGGCGGTCTTGGTCTCGCTGCTGGAAGGAACCGGGGTGGCCGCCCTGGACGGGTGCCGCACCATGGTCGAGTGGGTGGCCTCTCGCCTGGACGTCTGCCCGGAGACGGCCCGCGACCTGCTCCGGGTGGCCCGCTCTCAGGAGCCTGAAGAGCTTTCCTCGGGAGAGGTGAGCTTCGACCGGGCGGTCGAGGAGGGAAGGCTTCGCTCCTCGGGGGCCACCGAGTTAGAGCTGGAGAGGTCCCGGGGCTTCGACATCTGCGGGCTGCGGAGACTGGTGGCCCAGCACCACCGCCTCTCCCCTCGCCAGGAGCAGGAAGTCTTCGACTCCCGGTACGTGTGGATCCAGCCCAACCTGGACCTCTCCTCCTGGAGGCTGTGGGGAGAGTTTCCCGCCCAAGACGGCCAGGTGGTGGAAAAGGCCCTGCACCAGCGGGCCGACCAGTTCCCCCCGGCTCCCGAGGGGCGCCCCCGGCTCCCCCAGCGCATGGCCGATGCCCTTACCTCCGTCTGCCAGGACTCTTTGGACCAGCCGGGAGCCGAGGCAGAAGGCTCCTCCTCTCCCCTGGTGACGGTCTTCGTGGACGCCACCTTGGCCGGCCCCACCAAAGGCGAGGGGGGGATGTCGGTGGAGGGTGGGCCCCGGGGTGGGACCCCGGGTGCTGGAAGAGCTGCTCTGCACGGGAAGGGTGGAGGTGACCGCCTTGTCC
>JALYHC010000210.1 GCA_030776765.1 Actinomycetota bacterium
CCGTCGTAGGCGGCCTGCTCGTCGAGCATGCTCGCCCCTGCCTGGGCCCCGGCGTCGGCGGCGAAGGCGGCTTCCCTCCAGGTGCTGGCCCACCGGCCGACGTCGAAGGCCAAGCCCAGCGCGATCAAGCCTCCCAGGATCAGCACGGCCAGGGCGGGAAGCACGCTTCCGTCCTCACCGCTCAAGTGGTCACCGGCCAGGTCCTCACCGGCCAAGGCTGCTCCGGTAGGGGCTGATGCGAGCGGTGGCCCTCCCTAGCACGGTGAGCTGCAGGTCTCCCACCGGGCCGGTAAGGGGAACCGCCAGCCGCACTTCGACGATCATCTGGTCACCGCGCCGAGCAACGGCGGGGACGGCGGTGGGGAGGAGGCGTGCCACGGCGTTCCTGGCGGTGCCTTCATCGCCGTAGCGAGCCGCTTCGAGAGCGGCAGCCTGGGCCGCCTCGGTGGCCGCTTCGCCCGCCGATTGGAGGCGACCGGCGGCAATCATCGCCTGGGAGATCGTCAGCACCACCAGGAAGCCGATCACTATCACCTCCAGCAAGGCACTGCCTTGCTGGCCTTCCCGAGCGGAAGCGGCGTTCATGGAGGGACGGCGTTGGGGGCCGTCGCCCGGACCCTGATGGTCAGTGGCATCCATCCGGGCCCCGGGGGATGCCACGTGAATGAAGCCGACGAGCGGGCCATCGTCGAGTCGCTCGTCACCTTGACCGCCACGCCGGTGGCGCCCGGGATGGAATCCCCCAGCAGGGCGTGCAGCGCCGCCTGCTCGGCGGGCAGGTCGGCTTGGGGCCGGGACGCCCGCCGGGCGCTGGCGGCGACGGCCGCTTGGGCGGCGTTGCGGGCCACCATCGCAAATGCCGCCTGCACGAGCAGCGTCAGCAGCAGGAAGGCCATCCCCAGGGCGATGGTTCCCTCGAGGACGGCCGAGCCGCGCTCGCTCAGCCGAAGAAGCCGGTCAACTGAGAAGTAATCCCGGCCCACAGCTGAGTGGCGGTGTCTCGTATCTGAGGGAACAGGACGGCCATCACCAGGACGGCGATGGCCGCCATGCCCAGCCATTCGACGCTCGTCACTCCCCTCTGGTCGTCGTGCACGTGCACCTCCTTTGTCAAGGTCCTCCGGCGAGCCGTCGTAGGCCCACCAGCGTGGGGTACATGAGGAAGAGGATGGTGGTGGGGATCATGAGACCCAGGATCGGCCCGTAGACGGCCAGCGCCCGGCGCCCGCCCTCGGCGGTCAGGTCGCGGGCCAGCGAGGCGCGGTAGTCGACTGCCAGCTCGCCCAGGGCTTGGGAGAGCCGCCCTCCCGTTTGGTGGGCGTTGGCCAGCAGGTGGTAGAGGCGACCGGCTTCCAGATGAGCGCTTTGGCGGGCGGCCCGCGCCAGCGCCTCGGGAAGAGTGTCACCAGACCGGTACCCGTCCAGAGCGTCGCCCAATTCGGCAGCGGCGATGCCTTCCATGTTGGCGCTCAAGCACTCCAGGGCGGAGGCTACCGACTCTCCCGCCAGGACCAGCAGGGCGAGCGTGTCGGCCACGCCCGGCAGCTCCTGACGAAGGACGGCCGCTCGACGTTCCCGGCGGGAGGTGATCCACATCCTGAAGCCCAGTGCACCTGCCGCCGCCCCGGCCACCACCAGTGCTGGCGTGGACCGGTTGGGGCCGGTCAGGAACAAGTCGCCCTGAGCCGCCAGGATGCCCACGAAGGCGCCCGCTGCGCCGGCTGCCACGGCTCGAGCCCGTGCCTCGGTGGCGGTCCAGGAGAGACCTGCCTGGCCGAGGCGGTTGGGGGGGAGGCCTGGATCGGGGGACGGTCGCTCCGGAGCAAGTCGCAGGTAGCTCCCTACCCGCTCCAGCAGGGTGGCCGGCCGGGGGCCGACCACCAGGAGGAAGGCCGCCGACGCTGCCAAGATGGCGGCCAGCTCGCTCACCGGAAGACCCGGGGCGGCTCGGGGAGGCGGGCGGTGCGGGCTGCCAGCAGGTAGCCGGCCAGTGTGGCCGCCAGGCCGCCCAGCACGACGGAGGGGCCACTCCCGCTGCGGTAGGCGTCGGCCGCCGTCGGGTTGCTGGTCACCGTCAGCACCAGGAGGACCCAGGGAGCCAGGAGTGCCACCGCGGCGGTCAGGCGTTGCTGGGTGAGGGCGGCGTGATGCGCCTTGCGCAGACGCAGCTCGTCGGCGATAGAGGAAGCCAGACCGCTCAGTACCGCCGCTACTCGATGACCCCCGCTGCGTTGCGCCATCAGCAGGGTGGTGAGGATGCGGTCGGCGATCGGGTCCTGGTAGACGTCACGCAACCCTGCCAGGGCATCGGCGAAGGAGGCTCCCCGAGCGGTCGCATCGGCGATCCGCTCGGCTCCTTCACGAAACGGTCCGCCGGAGCGCTCTCCCGCCGCCACGAATGACTCCGGGAGGGAACCGCCTCCCGCCAGCTGGGCGCTCAGAGAGGTGAGGAAGTCGGGCCACTGGTCACGGGAGGCCTCCCGGAGGTGGAGCTTGCGGAGATGAGCCGCCACCAAGGGGGTGGCG
>JALYHC010000211.1 GCA_030776765.1 Actinomycetota bacterium
TCGCAGCCACTGCCGGATGGCGCGTTCCTTTCTTCTCCTCCGGCCGGGATGATCTCCCCCTGATGGGAGTGGCGCGATTCGTCCGCTTGGAATTGGAGAGGTAGCGCTTCAGGGCGAGCGCCGGGCCCTGCACTACCCTGATCCGGGCCTTGCAACCTGAAGGGGCCGAGGTCCGTAGTGCTCGCCACCGGCATCATCTGAGCTGGAGAGGGCGCTTCCACCAATACATGGGCTTGTACATGGGCTTGGCCGTGGCCTTGAGCGCCTGTATGAGCGGCTCGGCCATGCCGGCGACGCAGACCGCCACCGCTCCTCCCACTGCACCAATGCTCACCACCACCACTCCCATGGGCACTGCTCCGATGGGCACCACCACGACGACGGCCACCACAACGTCGGTAGCTCCGGCTGCGCTGGTACCCGCCGAGCCGCAGCCCGATCCCCAAGCTCCACCCCCAGGCCAGCCTCTGCCGGTTGGGGAGCGAGGGGTGGCGGTGGTGGCCGCCGGCGGAGCAGACCTGACCGGAGAGCCCCAGGGACCCCCCTTCGTGCGGGCCTACCAAGGCCTGGTCCTGGCGGTCGAGGGAAGGCAGGGCGACTGGCTCTTGGTGCGCACCCCTTGCGACACCAGCGCCTGGGTCTCGGGGAGCCAGGTCTCCTTCACTCCTGAAGCCCAGGCGGCCGACGTGGGAGCCGGCTTTGACTTCGCCGAGGCGACGGTGGTGCTGGACCCCGGGCATGGTGGCCCCAACCGGGGGGCGGTAGGGCCGGCGGGGCTGGTGGAGGCGGTGGTCAACCTGGACATCGCCCGGCGGGCCCGCGACCTTCTCCAAGAGCCGCACTCGGTCGATTGGGAGACGGGGGTGGTGGGCCCGGGCGACGACATCCCCGCCGTTGGCTCGGTCTGGCTGACTCGGACGGAGGGACCGCCGGGCGCCGACTACGAAGCCGGGCTCCTCTTCCGGACCCGCCTGGCCAACATGGCGGGGGCGCATGCCTTCGTCTCGGTCCACAACAACGCCGACCCCGACGGCCCCTTTCGGGGGCCGGGGAGTGAGGTCTTCTACTCGGTGAAGGACGGGCAGTCGAAGCGCCTGGCCGGCATCCTCATCGAGGAGCTCCGGCGAGGGTTTCGCTCCTTCCAGGCGGACTGGGTGGGCGACACCGACGCCGGCGCCAAGCACCGGCTCCAGGACGACGGACGGACCGATTACTACGGGGTGCTGCGCCGGGCGCAGGTCCCGGCGGTGATCGCCGAAGGAGCCTTCATCAGCAATCCCGACGAGGAGGCCCTCCTGGGAACACCAGAGTTTCGGCAGGCGTACGCCGAGGCCGTCTACCGGGCCCTGGTGCGCTTCCTCACCACCGACGACCCTGGGTCCGGCTACACCGATCCCTACCCGCGCACCATCCCGGCGGGAAGCGGAGCGCCCCTTCCTACCTGCCGGATCCCCCAGCCCTGACCACTAACGTTCCCGCAGGTCCCGCGCCGTCTCCCTCGCCTTCTCGGCGGCATCCCTGGCCACCTCGCGTGCCCGCTCGGCGGCCTCCTTGGCGGTCTCCCGCGCCTTCTCGGCCACCGGGCCGGCCTTCTCGGCCGCCTCCCCGGCCGCTTCCTTGGCCCTGCCCAGGAGGCGGTCGAGCGTCTCCTTCCAGTTCATGAAGCTCCTCCTTGGTCCCGGGCAGTGTAAGCAGCGGAGATCGCAGCCCCTCTTGCTGATTAGCCTCAAGACGGTGGGGAAGGAAGGGGCCCTGGAGGTCAACGGTGTCCGGCTCTTCTACATTGAGGCGGGAGAGGGGCCGCTGGCCCTCCTGGTGCACGGCTTCCCGCTCGACCATCGCATGTGGCTGGACCAGCTGGGGAACCTGGGCGACCGGCGCTGCCTGGCCGTCGACCTGCGGGGCTTCGGCCGCTCGGCACCGCTGCCGGGCGGCCTATCGATGGAGCTCCTGGCGGACGACCTGGCCGGCGTCGTCGGCCAGCTGGGAGAGTCCCAGGCCGATGTGATCGCTCTCTCGATGGGCGGTTACGCCGCCCTCGCCCTCTGGGAGCTATACCCGGAGATGGTGCGCTCCCTGGCGCTGATCGATACTCGCGCCGAGGCCGACACCGCCGAGGGCAAGGGCAGGCGGGACGCCATGGCCCGGCAGACGGTAGAACGGGGCAGGGGCTGGCTAGCGGGCACCATGCTGCCCACCCTCCTGGCCCCCACGGCGGGGCTGACGGTTCGAGCCCGGGTTCGCACGATGATCGAGGAAACCCGCTACGAGACCGTCGTTGCCGCCCTGGAGGCGATGCGTGACCGCACCGACCGGCGAGTGGTGCTGCAGACCATCGACGTCCCCGTCCTGGTGCTGGTGGGGGAGCTCGACGAGGTGACCAGCCCCGATGCAGCCCGACAGATGGCCAACGAGGTCACCGGTGCCCGGCTGGTGGAGATCCCCCAGGCCGGGCACCTCTCGCCGCTGGAGCGACCCGACGACGTCAACCACGCCCTGGCCGGCTTCCTGGCCGGGGCGCCTCCTCAGTAGCCCGCGCCGTCGGCCTCGGCGCCGGCAGCTTCGGTGATGGCCTCGCCGCTGGGCGCCATTACCCACCAGACGCCCCCCACGCCTTGCCCGTTGGTGTCGCCGGGTGACGTGTCGGGCGTGTAGTAGTACAGGGGCCGACCGTCATAGGTCACCTGGGTGCTGCCGTCCGTCCTGGCGGTGGTGCCGAGCAGGGAGGCATCGGCCCCTTCCGCTGCCTGGGCCTCGCCTTCGGCCAGCAGTGGCGGCCACAGCTCGGCGCACTGCTCATAGCAGGTGCTCTCACCGCCGGTGTCGTTGTCGAAGACGTACAGGGTACGACCCTCAGCGTCGACCAGGATCTCTCCCAGGTCGGAGTCGGCGGTGGCCACGGTGACGGCTTCGGCCGTAGCCCCCGCCTCCTCGGCCGTCGTCGTGGTCTCGGCAGCGGCGGTCGTGCCCGGAGTGGCGGTGGTGTCAGGAGCGGCCGTCGTCCCTGGCGCGGCGGTGGTGGCGGGAGCCCCGGCGGTGTCGCCGGCTCCCCCACCGCCGCAGGACACGGCCAACACGGCAAACATCACCAGGGCGGCTCGGATTCGCATTGATTCTCCCTCGGTCGGACGAGGGCAGTACGGAGGCGGATGGGGCCGCGGTTCTCCAGATGCACCCCACCTATCCTCTCCCGGGTGCGCCTCCGGTTGGTCCTCGCCTGCCTGGCCTTGGGTGCGTGCACCGGGGCCACCGCGCCCCCCACGACTTCTACCTCCGCCGGTCCGAGCACCAGCCTGGTGACGGCCTCCACCACAGCCCCCCCCGCCCCCACTGAGGAGACCACCAGCTCGAGCAGCAGCACCACTACCCAGCCCAGGACCACCACCACCCTGGCTCCCCTGCAGGGCCTTGGGTTGGAGACGGTGGCCGAGGGCCTCTCCAACCCGCTCCTCGTCACCGCCCCGCCGGGCGACCGCCGCCTGTTCGTGGTCACGCAGGCGGGCCGGGTGCGCATCATCTCAGGAGGGGCTCTGCTCGACCGGCCGTTCCTCGACGTCTCGGGGCTGGTGCGGTCCGGCGGAGAGCGGGGCCTGTTGGGCCTGGCCTTCCACCCCGGCTATGCCGACAACGGGCGCTTCTTCGTCCACTACACCGATGCCAACGGCGACACCGCCCTGGTGGAGTACCGGGTCTCGGACGACCACAGCCGGGCTGATCCCAACAGCGCCCGCCTCCTGTTGCACGTCGATCAGCCGGCCGGCAACCACAACGGCGGCATGGTCGCCTTTGGGCCGGAAGGCTATCTCCATCTCGCCTTGGGAGACGGAGGGGGGGCGGCCGACACCTTCGGCAACGGCCAGCGCCCCGATACCCTGCTTGCCACGGTGCTCCGGCTGGACGTGGACGCCGCCCAGCCCTACGCCATCCCGCCAGACAACCCCTTCGTCGATGGAGGCGGAGCTCCCGAGGTG
>JALYHC010000212.1 GCA_030776765.1 Actinomycetota bacterium
GCCTCGCCTACGTGGTGGAGGAGGGCCGCTCCGGCTTTCTGGTAGACGGGTGGGACCCGGCCGACTACGCCGACGCGGCCCTGCGGCTGCTGAGCGACCGGGAGCTGGCCGGCTGGCTCTCGGCCGGGGCCTGGCAGTTCTCTCAGGACTTCTCCTGGAAGGCCACCGGCGATCGATTGGTGGAGCTCTACGAGGGCATCAGCTCACAATAGGCCTGTCCGCTAGCCGCTCTAGTCGGCCAAATAGGGCCTCGGGAGTGTTCTCCTCCACGCGAAAAAAAAGCTTCCCGGCACTTGTCTACAAGCGGTTGTGCACAACCCCTTGTGGATGGCTGTGGATTTGTGGATAGCTCGTTCGCCAGGGGTCTAGGTGGATCTAAGTGAGCGCAATTGGGATAAGTAGCACAGCAGAAAAAGCGAAAAACGAGCTGGAGCCGGGTTCTTGACTGGGAGGCGGGGCGGTCGTACATTGCCACACACCGAAGGCCCAAGGTGCCGGAGCAGTTCGTCACCCTGTTTGGGGAAGTGCGGGGGAAGAACTGGCGAGGTTCCTTGGGCCTTCGCTCGTAGTTAAGGCCTCCCGCCCTCTCCCGTCGTACCGGTACCCGAACCACCTGGCCGGAAGGGGGCAGGGAGAACGGGACGGCTACACCAACCCGAACATCACCTCCCGCAGGTCGACACGGGTGCTCTGGAAGGTGTGCAGGTCGATGCGCATCGTTCCCAGCCGAAGGCCCCGCATCCCCTCCCCGCTGTTGGTGATCACCCTGAGCGTCTGCTCGTCGCCGTGCTCCAGGATGCCCAGGCCCAGGCAGCGGCCCGAGCCGTCCTGGAGCCCCACCAGCATCCCGTGCAGGCGGCTGGTGTCGAGGCCGGCGGGGAGGGTGGGGGCGAAGACGGTGGATCGGACCCTCCAGCGCTGCAGGGGAGGAGCGAAGGCTTGGGCGAAGCGGGCGGCGCGGTGGGCGCGGCGCTGCTCGGCGGAGACCGGCACCACCTCCGGGTGCACGCCGGCCACTTCAACCTGGCCTGAGAAGAAGCGGCGTAGCATGCCCACGATCGGCTCCATCTCCTCTCCCCGCTGCAGCGCCACCACCACCTCCGGGCGACACAGCTCCATCTTGTGGTACTTCAGTGTCTGGCCCACCACGCCGGAGATGGCGCCGGTCGTGTCCAGCACCACCAGGTCGGCCTGGGCCCGCGCCGCCTCGACCAGGGTGGCGGTGGCCACCACCTGCTGCAAGACGGCACGGTCGGGCGAGATGGAGCCCACGAACCGAAGGTCGTCGGCCTGCTCCAGATGGTCGAGGTCGTTTCGCTGCCGGGCCTGCTTGAGGCCCACACAGGTGGGGGGGCCGACGGTGGTCTGTCCCACGTCTGCATCGACGTAGGCGGCCGTCCGTCCAATGCGGAGGGCTTCGGCCAGGAGTTGCCGGGCGAGGGTGGTCTTACCGGTGTCCGGGCCTCCCATCAGCATCACCACCCCGGCCTGCCGGGAGAGGCGGTCGACCAGGCCGGCCGGATCAGCCATGGCGGGATTGTACCGGCGGGCCCCATGGCTTCTCGGGGTGGGAGAGCAGGAGGATATCCTGGGCCGGCTTTGGTCGGGGAGGAGCGGTGAACAGGCTGCCCATTGCCTTTCTGTCCGATTTCGGTTTGAGCGACGAGTTCGTGGGAGTGGTCCACGGGGTGATCGCCCGCATCGCCCCGGAGGTGCGGGTGATCGACGTGACCCACGGGGTGGGGCGCGGCGATGTGCGGGCCGGTGCGCTGGCGCTGCTTCGGGCGGTGCAGTACCTGCCGCCCGGCGTGGCCCTGGCCGTGGTGGACCCCGGGGTGGGGAGCGACCGCCGCCCCATCGCCGCACGGTCGCCCTGGGGATACTTCGTGGGGCCCGACAACGGCCTCCTGGCGCCGGCCATCCAGATGGTGGGGGGTGCCGAGCAGGTGGTGGCTCTGGAGAACCCCCAGTTCGTCATCCCTCATGAGGGAGCCACCTTTGCCGGCCGGGACCAGTTCGCTCCGGCCGCCGCCGTGCTGGCTTCCGGGCAGGCGAAGCTCGAGGACCTGGGCAGCCCGGTCGCCCCCGGCACGCTGACGCCCATGCTGCTCCCGCTCACCGAGGTGAGCGACCGGCAGGCCCAGGGTGAGGTGTGGTGGGTGGACCACTTCGGGAACGCCCAGACCAACATCGCCCCCCAGGAGCTGTCGGCGCTGGGTGTGCAGCCGGGCGATCGGTTGATCCTGAGAGTGGGCGGAGCGGTCCACGAGCTGCCGTGGCTGTCGAGCTACGCAGAGGCGGATGTCGGGGAGGCGCTGGTGCACATCGACTCGTACGGCCTGATGGCCATCGCCGTGCGGGAGGGGCGGGCAGACGAGCGATTCAACCTGGCGGAACGCCTGGCAGTGAGCTTCCTGCCGTCACGAGCCGAAGAGCAACGGGAACCACCAGATGATGGAAGCCCCCAGGATGATCACCAGCAGGACCAGTAGGACGATGGTGGTCACCGGCCGCACCAGCGCACCCTATCGCTGTCGGGTGGCTGGGTGCTGGGTGGCTGAGTGCCGGGTGGATGGTGCCGGGTGCCCGAATGAGTGGAAGGCCCGGGGAGAGGGCCGGGGTACGGGAGGACCGCCGCTTTGGGGCGGGCTGGGAGGCTTTCCTCGAACACCTTGGCATCGAACGTGCCCTCGGTGCTCGCAGCGATCGTCTCGCCGTACCCCGACTCCAGGGGCTGGAAGGGCGGGTCCAGCCCTGACTCATGATCTGTATCGGACCCAGCGGGGAAAACTTGAGGGCTAATCGGACATTCATCGTCGATTTTCTGACCCGCCCGTCCTGCTCGCTGTGTGAGCGGGCTCGTCCCAGGGTGGTGGCTTGGGCGGCGCGAGTGGGAGGGCGGGTGGTGGAACGCGACGTGAGCGCCGACCGGGAGCTGGAGCTCGGCTTCGGGCCGAGGGTCCCCGTGGTGCTGGTGGAGGGCCGAGTGCTCGCCGAAGGGAGGATCTCGTCCTGGACGGTGGCGAGGCGGCTGGTGTGGGAGCGAGTGAGGAGCTTGCTGAGGTAGGGGGAGGGAGATTCTCCCCCTCCCCCAGGGAGGGGGCAGGGGGAGGGTGTTCCCTTGTCAATAGTCGGCTTTTCTCCCCCTCCCCCAGGGAGGGGGCAGGGGGAGGGTGTTCCTATCTTGTCAATAGTCGGCTGTATTGTGCGTTTGTGAAATCGAGGAAGGTCCCTCGTGCGACGGTGGCCCGGCTGCCGGTGTACCTGCAGTGCCTTCGGGAGCTGCCGACCACCGGCCAGACCACTGTCTCCTCCGACCAACTGGCCGCGATGGCGGGCGTCAATCCCGCCAAGGTGCGCAAGGACCTCTCCTACCTCGGCTCCTACGGGCTGCGGGGAGTCGGTTACGACCTCGAGCACCTGCGGTCGGAGGTGGAGCGGGCCCTCGGGCTGGCCAGCGACTGGCCGGTGATCATCGTGGGAGTGGGGAACCTGGGCTCGGCCCTGGCCAACTACGGCGGCTTCAACGAGCGGGGCTTCCAGGTGGTAGGCCTTTTCGACGTCGACCCCCGGAAGGTGGGCCGGCGGGTGGACGGCCTGGTGGTGGAGCGGCTCGACCAGCTCGAGGAAGCCGTGCGGCAGCGGGGGGTGGCCATCGCCATCATCGCCACTCCCGCACATGCCGCTCAGGAAGTGGCCAACCGGCTTTCTGCGTCCGGCGTGCAGTCCATCCTCAATTTCGCCCCCGCCGTGCTGCAGGTCCCCAAGGAGGTGGAGCTACGCCAGGTCGACCTCTCCACCGAGCTGCAGATCTTGAGCTTCTACCTGGCCCAGGCTAGGAGACGTCTTCCCGGCGGTCGGCTTCCTCGAGGCGGTTGAGGGCTGTCACGAACATTGAGAACAGGATCAGGGCGGCCAGCATGAAGGCCCCCGGGATGATTCGGATCTCGAAGGCGTTCAAACCGGCGATATCGGCGGGCCGAGGCCCACGAGGCGCATAGAGGACGAACAGCAGGCTGTTGATGGCCAGCCAGCCGAACAGCGTGGCACCCGCCACCAGGAAGGCCAGCTTCTTACCCACGTTGGTGAAGAGCAGCAGGTAGGCGCTCCCCGGGAAGATCAGCAAGGCGCCGACGAACAGCAGCACGCCGGCCACCGCCAGGTTCCCGAAGATCAGTTCGAGGAGCGCTTCCACCTCATAACCCCCGCTCGAACTGCACGATGAGCTCGATGTCCTCCAGCGGCAGCATCGGGCCGAAGCCCGGCATGCGCCCCGTTCCCACCCCGTTCACGCCGTAACCGACTGCGTTCTCCGAGCCCTGGACGACGAAGTCGACGTGGTCCTCGGCATCGGGGAACTGGACCACGCTGCGGCCCTGCCACAGGGATGGTCCCATCGCCCCCGACCCGGCCTCCAGAGTGAAGGCCACGCCGGCGTTGTAGCCCGAGGTGTGACAGCGGGCGCAGTAGGCGTTGAAGAGCAGGGCGGCCCGCTCGGCGCGCTCGGTGTCGCCGTCAAAGCTCTCTTCGGCGACCTGCTGGTAGTCGAAGGCGTAGCGCTTCTCCTCGAGGGAGCGCTCCAGGAATTGGAGGCCTTCCCTGGCCTGCTGAAGCAGGGTGTCGAACCTGTCCACCGTCACCTGCAGGGCGGTCAGGCGGCTCTCCAGCTCCGAGCGGGCGTCGAGGGCCGCCTGCAGATCCGGCACCGCCTCGCCGCCCTCCGCGGTGGTGCTGGTCGGGTTGGTCGGGTCGAGGGTCAGGGCCAGCTCACCGGAGGGCGCCGCGCCCCCCTCGGGAGTGGTGGTAGTGGTGGCCTGGCCACCCTCGCCGCCCACGGGAGCGGTGGTGGTCGTCTGCCCGCCGCCCGCGGGTGTGGAGGTGCTGGTGGTGGCCTGGCCGGTGGTGCGAGCATCCTCCTGGCCCTCCTCCGCTTCCTCTTCCTGCTCGGTCTGCTGCCCGGCTGGCTGCGGTTCCCCTCCCTCGAGCTGCTGGGCCACCTCGGCCATGATCTCGGTGATGCGCTGCTCGGAGGCATCCGAGAGGCCGTCGCCGTCCGAGTCGATCCCGCCGCTTGTTCCCTCGTCGATGGCCTCCCGGAGACTGGTCAGCAGCTCCTCGACGATCGGCAACTGCTCGGGCGCCCGGCGGATCTCCTCGATGCGCTGCTCCTGCTCGTTGATGAGGCTCCGGATGCTGTCCTCGGCCCCCTGCAGCCGGTTGCGCTCCGACTGCAGCTTCTGCTCCACCTGGGCCACCACCTCGGACTGGTCGAGCTGGATCCCGCGCAGGTAGGCGAGCACCTCGTCGACCTGCTGGCTGTTCATCGGGCCTCCACCGTCCAGGCCCCAGGCGGGCATGGGGGTGTTGGGCCTGCCGTAGACGATCCAGTAGCGGATCTCGTCCTCGTCGTACCGGTAGAAGATGTCGTTGAGGGAGGGCGCCGCCCAGCTGGTGCTGATGCCGCTGCGCGGCTCGACGAAGGCGGCCGAGCCTCCCACCCCGCCCGGGCCGTGGCAGGTCACGCAGCGGAACTCCACCTCGTAGATGTGGCGGCCTCGCTCGATGGCCGCCTCGGAGAACCCCTCCCCGGCTTGCGCCTGGCGCCGCGACTCGCCCAGGTAGTAGATCGGCAGCGACACGGCCAGGAAGGTGGAAAGCGTCAGGGCAACCGCCAGCGTGCGGTCCAGGCGCCGGCTCTCCATGTCGGCATCATTGAGGTAGGGGCGGTAGTTGGGAGGGACCTCGTCACCGGCTCCCCGCCGGATGCCGGGGACGAACAAGAAGGCCAGCCACGCCAGCGACACCAGGGCCACCACCACGATGACCAGCGTGGAGAGGTCCATCTACTCCCTCAGATGTTGACGCACGCCGGGCCCTGCGGGTAGGGGACCGTCTTGTTCTGGGCCCGGGGTGTCTCGACGAGGGAACCGGTGCGGATGATGAGGTGATTGGCCTCGTCGACCTCCACCACGAAGCGGTCCAGGTTGCGGGGGGCCGGCCCGGCCTCGTACTCGCCGTGCAGGTTGTACTTGGAGCCATGGCAGGGGCACTCGAAGCCCTGCGAGGAGTCGCAC
>JALYHC010000213.1 GCA_030776765.1 Actinomycetota bacterium
GGGGGAGAACAGGGAGGGGGAGAACAGGCAGGGGGGGAGTAGTGGCTGAGCTGGTGCTGTTCGTCATCTTCGGCAGTCTCGCGCTGACAGGGGCGCTCACGGTGGTCTTCGCCCGCAACCCGGTCTACAGCGCGCTGGGCCTGATGCTGGCCATGCTCTCGCTGGCGGTGTTCTACGTGGTGCACCTGGCCCACTTCATCGCCGCCGTGCAGGTGATCGTCTATGCCGGGGCGGTGGTGACGCTGTTTCTGTTCGTGATCATGATGATCGGTGTGGACAGCCGAGAGGAGCCGGCCGAGCGCCTTCCCTTCCAGCGCCCACTGGCCGGGGTGCTGGGCGCGGCCTTCTTGGCCGCACTGCTGCTGGCGGGCCGCTTCTCCTGGATAACGGTACCGTCCCAGGCACCACTGAGCACCGCGGCCAACGGGACCATCGAGGCGATCTCCGAGCAGCTCTTCACGGAGTGGCTGCTGCCCTTCGAGGTCGCCTCCCTGCTGCTGGTGATCGCCGCGGTCGCCGCCGTGGCCCTGGCCTTCTTCCGCTTCGTCCCCGGGGAGGAGGAGTGAGCGTGGTGGGGCCCGGCTGGTACATGGCGCTCTCCGCGGCCCTGTTCGTCATCGGGGCGGCCGGGCTGCTGGTTCGCCGCAACGCCCTGGTGATGTTCATGGCGGTGGAGCTGATGCTCAACGCCGTCAACCTGTCCTTCGTGGCGGCGGGACGCCAGCTGAACCAGCTCACCGGCCAGTTGGCCGTGTTCTTCGTGATGGTGGTGGCGGCCACCGAGGTGGTGGTGGGCCTGGCCATCATCGTGGCGGTGTTCCGCCGCCGGGCCACGGCCTCCGTGGACGAGCTGGCCGAGCTGCGGGGCTGAGCCGTGGCGGAGCTGGTCTGGCTGGTGATCGCCCTGCCGCTGGCAGGGACGGTGCTGCTCCACTTCTTCGGGAGGAGGCTGGGCGACCCGCTGGCCGGTTGGGTTGCTTCCGGGGCGGTGGGGACCGCTTTCCTGGTGGCGGCGCTCGCCTCCTGGGGCTTCCTGCAGGGAAGCGCCCAGCCCCGGGTGGTCGACCTCTTCGCCTGGATCCCTGCCCTGGGCGCCCGGGCCGAGCTGTTGTGGGACCCGCTCGCCGCCCTGATGACCTTGATCGTGACCGGGGTGGGCACGCTCATCCACCTCTACTCCATCGGCTACATGCATGGCGACCCTCGCTTCGGGCGCTACTTCACCTACCTGAACCTGTTCGCCACCTCCATGCTGGTGCTGGTGCTGGCCGGCAACTTCGCGGTGCTCTTCCTCGGATGGGAGCTGGTGGGACTCTGCTCCTACCTGCTGATCTCGTTTTGGTTCACCCGCCCGCCGGCCGCCGCCGCCGGCAAGAAGGCCTTCTTGGTGAACCGCATCGGCGACTTCGGCTTCATGGTGGGGATCATGCTGATCTTCGCCTCCTTCGGCACCCTCTCGTACGTGCCGGTGTTCGAGCAGGCGGCAGCGGTGCTGACGGCAGGAACGGCCACCGCCATCACGCTGCTGCTGTTGGCCGGGGCGACCGGCAAGTCGGCCCAGCTCCCCCTCTATGTGTGGCTGCCCGACGCCATGGAAGGTCCCACCCCCGTCTCCGCCCTCATCCACGCCGCCACCATGGTCACCGCCGGCGTCTACATGGTGGCCCGCACCGCCCCCCTCTTCGCCCTGGCCCCTTTCTCGTCGGCGGCGGTGGCCACCGTGGGAGCCGTCACCGCCCTGGCGGCGGCCGGAATCGCCCTGGCCCAGACCGACATCAAGCGGCTGCTGGCCTACTCGACCATCAGCCAGCTCGGTTACATGTTCCTGGCGGTGGGCGCGGCCGCTTACGTGGCCGGTGTCTTCCACCTGATGACCCATGCCTTCTTCAAGGCCCTGCTCTTTCTGGGGGCAGGGTCGGTGATGCACGCCATGGCCGGCGAGCAGCGCATGCACCATATGGGGGGCCTGCGACGGGCCCTGCCGGTCACCTTTGCCACGGTGGCGGTGGCCTGGCTGGCCATCTCCGGCATCCCGCCGCTGGCAGGCTTCTGGTCCAAGGACGAGATACTGGCCGCCACCTTCGCCAGGGGCGGTTGGTACCTGGCGCTCTGGGCGCTCGCCCTGCTCACCGCCCTGCTCACCGCTCTGTACATGACCCGCTGGCTGGTGCTCATCTTCTTGGGGCGGCCGCGCTGGGAGGAAGGCCAGATACACCCGCATGAGTCGCCGCCGGTGATGGCCCGGCCACTTGTGGCGCTGGCGGCGCTGTCGGTGGTCGGCGGGCTGGTCAACACCCCCTTTCGCACCGCCCTGGACCATTTCCTGGAGCCGTCCTTCGGGGCGGTCCAGGTGGCGCATCCACCCGAAGGCGTGCTGCTGTGGGTGCTCTCCGGCCTCTCGGTGCTGGCCGGGGTGGCCGGAATCGCCATCGCCTGGCTCATCTACTCCGCCTCGCCTCAGGCACGGGCAGGGTGGCTGCGGCGTCTGGGCGGTCCCTGGCGCTGGCTGCAGCACGGCTACTACGTGGACGAGCTCTATGGCAACCTCTTGGTGCTGCCCTCCAAGCTGGCGGCAGCCTGGTCGGCCTTCGTGCTCGACCAGCGGTTCATCGACGGGGCGGTGAACGGCGTGGGGGCGGCGGTTCGTCGCATGGGTGCCGCCCTCCGTCCCGTGCAAAGCGGCTTCGTGCGCAACTACGGGCTGGTCCTGATGGCGGGCGTGGTGGGCCTGATGGCCTGGTTCTTGTCCAGGGGGGCGCTGTGAGGCTTCTCCCTCCCCCGCTTGCGGGGGAAGGCACGGCCGGCCGGTCGCGGCCACTCCTGCCATGACTGACTTTCCCATCCTCTCCTCGCTGGTTTTCCTCCCCGTGCTGGGGGCGGCGGCGGTGGCACTGGTCCCCAACCGCCGAAGCGAGACGCTGCTGCCGGTGGGGGTGGCCGTCAGCCTCCTCCCCCTGGGCGCGGCCGCCTACCTGCTGGAAGCCTTCCAGAGCGGCGAAGCCGGCTTCCAGTTCGTGGAGCGGGCCGCCTGGTACGAGCCCTGGGGCATCTCCTACTTCCTGGGCGTGGACGGCATCTCGTTGCTGCTGGTCGCCCTCACCACGTTGCTGGTCCCGCTCTCACTGGCCGCCTCCGTCTCCATCCAACGGCGGCTCAAGGAGTTCGTGGTTTCCCTGCTGCTCCTCGAGGCCGCCCTGATCGGGGTGTTCCTCTCTCTGGACCTATTCCTGTTCTTCCTCTTCTGGGAGGCGATGCTCGTACCCATGTACTTCATCATCGGAGTTTGGGGCTACGAGCGGCGCATCTATGCGGCCGTCAAGTTCTTCCTCTACACGGCCTTCGGATCGACGTTCATGCTGGGCGGCATCCTGTTCCTGGCCTTGCAGGGCCAGCAGCAACTAGGCGGCCTCACCTTCGACTTCGCCCGGCTGCTGGAGCTGGATATCGATCGCACCGCGCAGCTCTGGTTGTTCGCCGCTTTCGGTTTGTCCTTCGCCATCAAGGTGCCCCTCTTCCCGCTCCACACCTGGCTGCCGGATGCCCACGTGGAGGCGCCCACCGCCGGCTCGGTGATCCTCGCCGGGGTGCTCCTCAAGCTGGGGACCTACGGGTTCCTGCGCTTCAACCTGAGCCTCTTCCCCCAGGCCACCGTCTCCCTGGTGCCGGTGATGGCGGTGCTGGCGGTGGTGGGGATCATCTATGCGGCGGCGGTGGCCATCGTCCAGCCCGACCTGAAGCGGCTGGTCGCCTACTCCTCGGTCAGCCACCTGGGTTTCGTGGTGCTGGGCATCTTCGCCCTCACCAGCCAGGGCCTCCAGGGCGGGGTGATCCAGATGGTCAACCACGGCCTCACCACCGGCGGCCTCTTCCTGCTGGTGGGGATGATCTCCGACCGGCGCCATACCCGGGAGATCGCCGCCTTCGGGGGGCTCAGCAGGGTGATGCCGCTCTACGCCGGGTTCTTTCTGTTCGTCACCTTCGGGTCGATCGGCCTTCCCGGGCTGAACGGCTTCGTGGGCGAGTTCCTGGTGCTGCTGGGAAGCTTCCTGACCCTTCCGGTCTATGCCGTGGTGGCCGCCTTCGGCGTGGTGCTGTCGGCCGTCTACCTGCTGTGGGCCTACGAGCGGATGTTCACAGGACCGGTCGACCGCCCCGAGAACGAGCGCCTCCTCGACCTGGGTGTGCGCGAGGTGGCCATCCTCGTGCCGATCGCCCTATTGGTGCTCGGCCTGGGCATCTACCCAAAGCCGGCACTGGAGCGGATCCAGCCCTCGGTGGAGCGGGTGCTGGACCGAATCGAGGCGAGCACCGGATACCGGGTGGCAGAGAGCGGCTCGGCGCGCCCGGTAGTCGAGGGAGGCTGATGCCCGAAGGCCTCTCCTTGGTGGCCATCGCCCCGGAGGCGGTGCTGGTGGCCGGAGTGCTGGCGGTCCTCGTGGCCGAGGTGACCCTCTCCCCCGCCCCGGCGAGCCGGCTGCGATTGCTGGGCGGGGTGACGGCCGCCGCCCTGCTGGGCGCGCTGGGCACCACCATCTGGCAGTGGGCGGAGGGGAGCGGGAGAGGCGAGGGGCTCTTCTACTCGGGCATGGTCGTGCTGGACGGGTTCGGCGCCCTGGCCCGGCTGGTGCTCATCCTGCTGGCCGCCCTGGCCCTGGGCGCCGCCTGGCCACTGGTGGAACAGCTGGGACGGCGAGGGGCGGAGTTCTTGGCCCTGGTGCTGGTGTCCCTGACCGGCATGATCCTCATGGCCGCCTCCGCCAACCTGCTGATGCTCTTCCTGGCCCTGGAGGTAGCCTCCATCAGCCTCTACGTGCTGGCCGGGATGGGCCGGGTGCAGGTGGAGGGCGACGAGGCGGCGCTGAAGTACTTCCTGCTCGGCTCCTTCGCCTCGGCGGTGTTCCTGTACGGCGTCGCCTTGACCTACGGGGCCACCGGCACGCTCTCTCTTTACGAGCTGGGCGGGTTGCTCGCCGAGCGGGTGATCACCGCGCCGGGCGTCTTCCTGGCCGGGATGGCGTTGCTCATGGTGGGGCTCGCTTTCAAGGTATCGGCCGCTCCCTTCCACATGTGGAGCCCGGACGTCTACCAGGGGGCTCCGGCGGGTGCCGTGTCGTTCATGGCGGCGGGAGCCAAAGTGGCCGGCTTCGCCGCCCTCTCCCGAGTGCTGGTGGTGGGCCTGGGGAGCCAGCGGGCCGACTGGGCCCCCGCCGTGGCCGTGCTGGCGGCCATCTCGCTGCTGGTGGGGACGGCGCTGGCCATCACCCAGAGCGACATTCGGCGCATGCTCGCCTACTCCTCGATCGCCCATGCCGGTTTCATCCTCACCGGGCTGGTGGCGGGGGAGGAAGGGCTGACTGGCGTATGGTTCTACCTGGCCACTTACGGGGTTCAGCTCATCGGGGCCTTCGCGGCGGTGGCGGTGGTGGCCGGCCCTGCCGCCGGTCGATCGGCCCTGGCCGACTACGGGGGCCTGTCGGAGCGCTCCCCATTCGTGGCCGGTGTGCTCTCGCTGATGATGGTGGCCATGGGAGGCATACCCCTCACCACGGGCTTCGTCGGCAAGGTGGGAGTGTTCTCGGCCGCCCTCGAGGCTGGCTACCTATGGCTGGTGGTGTTGGGGCTCCTCGCCTCGGTGGCGGGCCTGTTCTTCTACCTGCGGGTCATTGTGCTCATGTACATGCAGGCCCCGGCGCTGGCCGAGGCTCCCGGGACGGCACCTGCCCGGCCGCAGGCGGCGGGGCTGGTGCGGTTGGTGCTCACCACGACGGTGGCCATCACCCTGGCCTTCGGGATCTTCCCGGGCCCCCTGCTCGAGCTGATCGGCAGTGCCCTTCCCCTCTAGGGTCCCGCTCATCACCCTCCTGGCCGCTCTAGGCGTCCTGCCGTGGGCGGGGGTGCCGGCGCCTCCCCGGCTCCACCCGGTGGTGGCGGCTGCCGACACGGTGCTGGTGCGGGAGGGCGAGGTGGTGGACGAGGACTTGTACGCCCTGGGCCAGCAGGTGATCGTACAAGGAAGGGTGACCGGAGACCTGGTGGTGGCAGCCGGCGAGCTGCGCATGGTGGGCCGGGTGGAGGGAGATATCAATGGAGTGGCGAGCCGGGCGGTGATCGGTGGCCAGACCGATGGCTCGGTCCGCCTGGTGTCCGGCGAGGTGATCGCCGACGGCGCCGTCGGGCAGGACTTGGTGGTGCTGGCCGGGAGTGTCACCCTTGATGGCGAGGTGAATCGTGACCTGCTGGCTCTCACCAACCGGCTCCAGGTGCGGGGGGCAGTCGGGCGGGACGTGCGAGGGCAGATGGGGTCGCTCAACCTGTCGGGGCGGGTGGGGCGCGATGTGGAGGTCGCCCTGGGTGGAAGCTCGCTGTGCAGGAGGCTGCCGGGCCTACCCATGTGCCGGGGAAGCAGCGTGAGCGTCCGACCCACCGCCCGGGTGGGGGGCGACATCGGCTACCGCTCCTTTGAGGAGGCGCAAGTCTCGGCAGCCGCCGAGGTGGAAGGCCAGGTGATCCGCCGCCGCCCCACCCCCGCCAATGTCACCGCTCGCGCCGGCGCCCGAGTGCTCTCCTTCCTCTGGTTCCTTGCCTTTGTGGTCACCGGTGTGGCGCTGCTTGGGCTGCTACCGGCCACCTCGATCGAGGCGGTGGCGGTCGCCTCCCTCCGCCCGTGGCGGGCCGCCCTGTTGGGGCTGGCGGTCCTGGTGTTGGTGCCCATCGTGGCCGTCCTGCTGAGCCTCAGCGTGGTGGGCCTCCCCCTGGGCCTGCTGCTGCTGGCCCTCTGGGTGCTGGGGCTGTTCGCCGGTCCCGTTCCGGCAGTGAGCGCAGTCGGCCAACGAGTGCTGGGCGACCGGGGCGGGCGCTACGGCGGCTTCCTGCTGGGCTCGGTGCTGTGGGCGTTGTTGCGCCTCATTCCCGTTCTGGGCGGGCTCGTCTACCTCGTGACCCTCGTCTGGGGACTGGGTGGATGGGCCTCCGGCTCCTGGACCGCCCGCCGGTGGGCGGCCGAGGGCGAGGAGCGGGACCGGGCGCCCCTGGGGAGGCATCCCCCATCCTGAAATTGAGCACCAGCCGGCCTGGATTGTGCGTCAAGAGCCCTGTCGATAGTGTGTTAAGCATGCTGAACATCGCCGAGACAACCTTCTCCGTCCAAGTCAATGGCGTCGCCAAGTCCTTCGGGGACCTCCAGGCGGTGCGCCATGTCGACCTTGAAGTGGAGGCGGGCTCGGTCCTGGCGCTGCTGGGCCCGAGTGGCTGTGGGAAGACCACGCTTCTGCGGCTCATCGCCGGACTGGAGAAGCCGGACAGGGGAACGATCGCCATCGGCTCCCGGGTGGTGTCGTCCACCGGCCGGTTCGTTGCGCCTGAGCACCGTCGAGTGGGGATGGTGTTCCAGGATTGGGCGCTGTTCCCCCACATGACGGTGGCGGGCAACGTGGCCTTCGGGGTCCCTGGGGACCGGCGAAACGGTCGGCAGGTGGAGGAGATCCTATCGATGGTGGAGCTCGAAGGGGTGGGAGAGCGGTTCCCAGGCACGCTTTCGGGAGGGCAGCAGCAGCGGGTGGCGCTGGCCCGGGCGCTGGCCCCCCGGCCGGCCGTGATCCTGCTCGACGAGCCTTTCTCCAACCTGGACGCCGGCCTGCGGGCCCAGGTCCGTGGTGACCTCCAGCGCCTCCTCCATGAGCTGGGAATCACCAGCATCTTCGTCACCCACGATCAGGAAGAGGCGTTCGTGCTGGGCGACCAAGTGGCGGTGATGCGCCACGGCGCCATCTTGCAGCAGGCCGCTCCCAGCGAGCTCTATGGCCGGCCCGCCTCTCCCTGGGTGGCGGCTTTCGTCGGCGATGCCAACCTCCTTCCCGGCGAGGCGCGCGGCCATGCCGCCCAGACCGAGCTGGGGGCGGTGCCATTGGCGCCCAGCCGCCGGGGCCGGGTGGAGGTGCTGGTCCGCCCCGAGATGCTCCGCCTCCATTCCAGCTCCCATGGGCCCGGTTTCCACGGGTGCCGGGCGGCAGTGGTGGAGCTGGTCGAGTTCTACGGCCACGACACCGCCTACCAGGTGCGCCTGTCCTCCGGACGGTCGGTGCGCACGCGCGCCATGGCCGCTCCTCTTTTCCGACCGGGCGACCTGGTGGAGGTGCTCTACGAGGGGCCAGCCGCCCTGGCCTACGAAGACAGGTCGTCCGAGAACGGGCAAGGGGCCCTTGCAGCTTCCCGATGAGGTCTGCCGAGCTGGTGGTGCTGGGGGCCGGCCCCGCAGGCATCGGGGCGGCCTACCGGGCCGCCCGAGCCGGTCGATCGGTGGTGGTCCTGGAACGCTCCCAGGGGGTGGGCGGGGCCGCCGGTAGCTTCGAGGTGGCCGGGGTGAGGGTGGACCACGGCAGCCACCGGCTCCACCCTTCCATCCGCCCCGAGATCCTGACCGAGCTGCGCCGCCTGCTGAACGACGACCTGCAGCTACGGCGGCGCCGGGGAAGGATCCGGCTGCTGGACCGGTGGATCGACTTCCCCCTACGGGCGGGCGACCTGGTGCGCCACCTCCCCAGGTCCTTCGCCCTGAAGGCCGCCCGGGACGCCGTGGTGGCCCCCTTCCGGTGTCCCCGTGCGGACACCTTCGCCGATGTAGTCCAGGCCGCCCTGGGACCTGCCATGGGCCACAGCTTCTACTTCCCCTATGCCAGGAAGCTGTGGGGAGTGGAGCCGGGGGAGCTCAGCGGCGAGCAGGCTCGCCGCCGGGTGAGTGCCCGCTCCCCCCTGGCTGTCCTCGTGCGTGCGCTGCGAGGTTCCGGCCCGGCCCGCAACGTCTTCTACTACCCACGCGGCGGCTATGGCAGCATCACCGAGCGGCTGGCCGAGGGGGCGGTGGAGGCCGGTGCCGAGATCCGGCTCGGCTCGCCCGTTGCCGGCGTGGAGCTGGCCGAGGCGGCGCGAGTATGGCTGGCCGACGGCTCGCGGGTGGAGGGCGGGCAGGTGTGGTCCACCATCCCCCTCCCCGCCCTGGCGCGCATGACGACCCCGTCCCCGCCCGCGCAGGTCCTCCAGGCGGCGGCCGGTCTGAAATCGCGAGCAATGCTGCTTGTCTACCTGGTCTTGGAGCGCCCGCGCTTCAGCCACTTCGACGCTCACTACCTGCCGGGCCCAGAGACGCCGGTCAGCCGCCTGTCAGAGCCCAAGAACTATCGGGACGGCCCAGATCCCCCCGACCGAACGGTCCTCTGCCTGGAGGTCCCGTGCCGGGCGGGTGGCGAGCTGTGGGCGATGGACCACCAGATGCTCGCCGAGTACCTGGTCGCCTCCTTGGAGCCGCTCGGGCTGCCTCCCCTACGACCCTCGGCGGCCGTGGTCCGGCGCCTGTCGGCCGCCTACCCCATCTACCGCCGTGGCTTCGAAGAAGCCTTCGCCGGGCTTCTCGACTGGGCCGACTCCCAGCCCCGCCTGCTCACCTTCGGGCGGCAAGGCCTCTTCGCCCACGACAACACCCACCATGCCTTGGCGATGGCGTGGGAGGCCGTCGATGCCCTCGGCAATGGCGAGGTGGTCGACCGGTCCAGGTGGGCGACGGCGCGGCAGGGTTTCAGGTCCCACGTTGTGGAGGACTGAGCGGGGCTGCCGACGCCGACCAGGCCTGCTCTCTGTGTGGCAGCCGCATGGCAGGATGTGGCAGCCGGACTCACAGCCGGACTCATCTGGGCCAGGCCCCGCCGTAGAGGCCCTCGGCCTGCCTCTCCAGCCTTGCCGGCCCGGAGTTCAGCTCCCGGTATGCGGCCGGGAGGACCCTGCACAGGTAGCGCCACGGGCGCACGAAGGATTTCCCCGTGATGCGAAACGAGTAGCTGATCGGTACCTCCGCATAGCGGAACCCTTTGGCCAGCAGGTCGAGGGTGAGCACCTGGGCGTAGTTGAAGTCGTGGATCACCTCGGCGGCGGCGGCCGCCGGTCCAGAGAGCGCCCGATAGCCGCTCTGGCCGTCGGTGAGGGGAACGCGGGCGACGAAGCGCAGGGCGTGGGTGAGGACGGCGTTTCCCAAACGGCGCTGGGGCAGCATGCGCCGGATATCTCCCATGAAGCGGGAGCCGACCACGTAGTCGGCCTCGCCCCGCAGGATCGGCCCCACGAGGCGCTCCAGCTCCTCCGGAGCGTATTCTCCGTCGGCGTCGCAGAAGGCCACTGCTGCTGCCCCCATCGCCACCCCTTCGCCCAGCCCCACCCGGACCGCCGCCCCCAGCCCTCGGTTGCAGTGGAAGGAGATCACCCGGGCGCCGGCCGCGCTCGCCACCTCCGCCGTGGCGTCAGCGGAGCCGTCGTCGACCACCAGGCACTTCACCGGATGTTCCAGGACGCATTTGGGGACGCGGGCCACGATATGTGCCACGGCAGCTTCCTCGTTGTGGGCGGGGAGGAAGAGGAGGATGGGAGCAGCCGAAGATCCCCACCCCCTGAACCCCTCGGCCCCGCAAGCGGGAGAGGGAGAAGAGGGGGAGGGAGAAGGGGTCAGCCTGAGCCGCCCCAGTAGTCCCGGCGACGGCATGAAGACCGCCACTGTGCCGATCACCACCGAGTAGGTGGTCTTGACGGCGTGGGCGATGAGAGCGGCCGCCAGGGCCCGTCCCGGATCGACACCCAGCAGGGCATAGCCGGCCACTGCCGCCGCTTCGTAGGTGCCGAAACCGGCGGGTGCCAGGGCGAGGAGCTGGCCGCTCACCGCCAGCACCGTCACCAGCACCGCTCCCGGCAAGTCGATGTCCAGTCCGGCCCAGCGGGCCGCCATCCACACCAACACTGCCTCCAACACCCAAGCGGCCGCCACCGCCCCGGCCACCTCCAGGCTGGGGAGCCGAGCTTGACCCTTGCAGGCGAGGTGCCGCAGCCAGAACCAGCCGAGCACTCCCAGTACGGCGACCACCCCCAGGAGAGCCCAATGCCACGGCTGCATTCCCGGAACCAGCGCGGAAGCGCCTAGCAGAGACGCGAGAGCCACAGCCGCCAGGAGGTCCGCCGCCCGCAGGGTGAGGGTGGAGGCGGTGGCGGCGGGGAGGGGGACCACCGTCCGTCGCGCCACGCTCCATACTCTCAGCGGTTCGCCCAAGCGGAGGGGGAGGAGATGGTTCCCGGCCAGGGCGACGTGGATGGCCGCCCACGCCTGGCCGAGGGGGAGGGTGGGAAGCACCCACCGCCAGGCCAGGGAGCGTAGCCAGAAGGCGGCCGCGAACGCCCCCAGGGCCAGGAGCAGCTCCACGGGGGAGGATCCCATGGAGCGCAGACCGGCTAGGAGCGTCTCGGCCTCTACCACGCGCGCCGCCACCACAGCCGCCACCAGCAACGTCAAGGCCCCCAGCAGGGTGACGGTTGTCATCCCCACTCGCCTTCTCACCCAGCCCACCGTCATAGGAGAACTTTACACTGCTTGTTCACATTGCTTAACATCCAGGCGTGACTGCGGTGGTGACCGGTTCGGCGGGCTTCATCGGGTCCCACCTGGTGGAGTTCCTGGCAGCGCGGGGCGAGCACGTGGTGGGCGTGGACCGGCGCCTCCCGGCGG